>JAGLRU010000028.1 GCA_023136145.1 Alphaproteobacteria bacterium | reverse complement strand
GCCCCGGTCCTGATGAAACTTGATAACCTTTGTAATTCGCGTTGATAGTGCCACCTGAAGCAATGGTAAAATTGGCAGCCTCCATATTGATCGTATGCGTTTGGGCCGTAGTATTCGCCGTATGCGTCAATGTCCCGTTTGCTCCGATATTAGCATCTCCGGTAACAACAAGTTTATTCGTGGTTGAGTTTCCGTTAGATAAAGTAAGCGTGGAAGCGTTATTAGCTCCCAGAGAAAGAGATTTAATTGTTTTTGCCCCTGAACTTAAATAAACTATAGGCGCGTTCGTGTAATTGCCGTCTATGATCACGTCGCTGTCAGCGGTAGGCGCGACTCCTCCGGCCCAGTTGGCTCCTGTTGCCCAATTAGAAGATGCTGATCCGTCCCAGATAACTGTCATCTCCTCATCCGCGCCGATATCCCAGGTGTCTATGGGAGTATCGCCATCTATGTCGACGGAAAAACTTATATTAGAATCATTGGATAGGTTCGTACCTGAATCTTTAGCACCAGTATCAGTCAAAGCAAGGTGAAAATCATCGCTGGCTTCATTTACAAAAGAAAAGGCCTGTTCGGTTTTGTTGTTTGCGCCCTGACCGATATCATCTGTTCCCTCTGTGGCATTGTAATCAGTGCCGTTAGCAAACGTTCCGATATAAGTGTTATCGTTTCCACTGCCTTTAACAAGATTATTTTTAGCCACAACTATTCCCGCTCCGATATTAATGCCAAGATAGTTATCTATTAAAGTATTATTGTAGAGGTAATATCTTCCGCCAGTCGCGGTCGTAATTCCCGCGGTATTAGCAGTTGTCCCGTTTACAAAATCATAAATAATATTGTTATAGATTTTAGCCGTGGTATCCGCTCCGGAAACGTAAATACCCATGCCTTCGGAATTCGCTTCAGTGATTGTTCCTTTGAGTATATTGCTGTTTATATCCACTGCTGAATCAGCAACCTGGCTGTCAATATTAACTGCATTGCATCCTGTGTAACCGCCGGCATTGGTTAAGCTGATTTGCAGGCCT
>JAGLRU010000279.1 GCA_023136145.1 Alphaproteobacteria bacterium | reverse complement strand
TTTTTTTTCAATTTAACGCGCACTCGTTCCGGCATCGGATTCTGCGGCAAACGCTTACTCTCGTCATAGCGTAATTGGTCGAGAATAACGCGGTATCCTTTCGGCAGAGCATCCACCGCCGCTATACGTCCTTCTAACACAAGCGGATAAGTTCGGTACGTCAGAACAGGGGCACCGATATTCCATGTACGCACCTGTGCCGCCGTAAAACCCAGCGCTATCAGGAAAAACAGCAACCAAAACAGTACAACTTTTTTATTTCTATAAAACGGCGAAATACCTACGGCAAGCACTCCAACTGCTGCTATTCCTACCCAGAGAGGCGGTTCAAAACGCAGGGAAAAATACCCTCCGATTCCGAAGGCCATCGCCACAGGAGTCCATAAAATCCAACGATCACGCTGGTTGAGGAGAGTTTCAAGAAACTGCATCAAATATCGTACTCCGCACCATCACCCCCGCCCTTGAGTTCAATCTACAAAAGACCTACGATACAACACCCAAAATTACCAGAGGTTACTGAAAATGACCAAAATCGTTAAAACCCGCTTTGCACCCTCCCCTACCGGCTATCTTCATATTGGCGGAGGACGGACGGCGTTGTTTAACTGGCTATTTGCCAAACATCATCAAGGCGAATTTCTTTTACGAATAGAGGATACCGACCGCGCCCGCTCCACCAAAGAAGCGGTAGATGCCATTCTGGACAGTCTTAAATGGATGGGTCTTGACTGGGATGGTGAGCCAATTTTTCAGTTCTCTCGTAGGGATCGCCATATCGAAGTAGCTCATGAAATGGTAGAAAAAGGACAAGCCTATTTCTGCACCTGCACGCCCGACGATCTTAAAAAAATGCGCGAGGAGCAAAAGGCACACGGCAAACCGCTAGGCTATGATCGTCGTTGCCGCGACAAGGGGCACACATCTGGTGCTATCCGCATAAAAGCCCCCACGCTGCAAAACGAAGAAATGCTGATTCAGGATAAAGTGCAAGGCGATGTTCACGTTGCTTTGTCAAAGCTCGATGATATGATCCTACTCCGCAGCGATGGCACACCAACGTATATGCTTTCCGTTGTGGTCGATGACCATGATATGGACATCACACATATCATTCGTGGTGACGATCATCTTAATAACGCCTTCCGGCAAAACACCATCTACAATGTTATGGATTGGACACCACCGGAATACGCGCATATCCCGCTAATTCACGGAGCGGACGGCAAAAAGCTCTCCAAGCGTCATGGTGCTGTCGGGCTTGAAGCGTATCGCGATATGGGCTATCTGCCGGAAGCGATGCGTAACTATCTACTACGTCTCGGCTGGGGACACGGCGATACTGACATCATTTCAACCGAAGAGGCCATCAGGCTGTTTGATCTTAAAGACATCGGACGCGCACCCTCCCGTATGGATTTCTCCAAACTAGCCAGCGTAAATGCCCATTACATGCGACAATGCTCTGAAGACCAGTTGATAACGATGCTTCTTCCGTTTATTGAAAAAATACTCGGTGAAAAACCGGACGAAATTGGAATCCGGCGACTTGAAAAAGGGCTGCACGATTTAAAAGAACGCGCCCAGACTCTAGTCGAACTAGCGCAGGCGGGATTGTTCTATGTCCGCCATCGTCCTTTACCAATAAATGAAGCCGCAAACAAAGTGCTTGATCGTCAACTGCTCGGTGAAATACGTTCGATTCTCGCAGGCTTAAGCGAATTCAGGAATGATACGATTGAAACCTCACTGAAAGAATTTTCCATTCAGAAAGGGCTAAAGCTCGGAAAGATCGCCATGCCGCTCCGCGCTGCACTCACCGGAATGACCAAAAGTCCATCCATTTTTCATGTAGCAGAAATTCTTGGAAAAGAGGAAACCATGGCACGCCTCGACGATCTCGAATAGCCACCCTTCGAGATGTAAAAAAAACCGGCGGGATTTTACTCCGCCGGTTCTTCCTAGAAATTTCAGGCCAGTGATTACGAGAACAAACGCAACACGGACTGGTTTGCTTGAGAAGCAAGAGCCAAAGCTTGAATACCAAGTTGTTGACTTGTTTGCAAAGCCAACAAGTTAGCACCTTCCTCGTTTTTATCAGCGATAGTTAAGAATGTCGCACCATCTTTTAATGTAGCAATCAGGTTTGTGGTAAAGTCCTGACGGGTCGTAATAATAGCCAGAGCGTTACCATAGTTGCTCCCATCAGAACGCAGAAGATCCAGAGAAGCTGTGATCTGGTCAAGATTGTCCTGAATACCACCTGTCGTACCAAAAGTAGCAGCCAGCAACCCGAGACCGGCAGCATCGCGAGTCGTCCCCGTCACACTTAGAGATGACGAGTTGGATTCGTTGAACTGCGTAGACATCACGTCACCGTTAAGCAGGTTTTTACCACGATAGCCGGTATCCGTGATAAACTCGTCAATCTGGGTACGCAAGTCATTATATTGCTTTTCCAGAGAGACTTGATCAGTCGGAGCCGTTGTGGTAGCAGCATGAGTGTCTATGGAATCGACACCGAATAAGAAGGTCGCAGGCGTATTGGTTCCTTCCGCGATTGTGATGCTTTCGCCGTTGGTGGAACGGATTTGCACGAAAACTTCTCCGGTATTAGTACCAGCCACAGTTGTTGCCGACATACCAGAGATCTTGTTCATCTGGTCAAGCAACGATTGGAGAGTTTGAGATGCACCGATCGTAAACGTGGTTACAGCACCCGAACCCATCTGCACAGTAAAGGTATCATCGGCATCCACACCTAAAACGCCAACACCGCCAACAGTCGTAATATCAGCCTGTTCGGCAGCTGTCAAACTGATCGTGCCGGTATACATAGCACCACCTGTTGCCTGAGACTGAGCAGTCTGGGCAACAGCTTTTGCTTGGTTAACCAACGCACTCAGACCGTCAATACCCTGAGAAGCGGCTGTTAGAACCTGAATGTTTTGCCCCATGCCATCCAGAAGGGAGGACAAGTCGGCGGCACGATTATTTAGGGATTGTGCGGCAAAAAAGGAGGACGGATTATCAAGAGCACTGTTGACCCTATTACCAGTTGATAGACGAAACTGGGTTTGACCCATAAGGATAGCAGTACTTTGCAGTGAGAGCAGGTTGGCTCTCATTGCGGATGTGAGTGTTACTTCTGACATGATTGTTTTCCTTTTCTAAGGTTTTTAGAACCAAAAGATACTCTTCTGGCTACCTCCCCATAATGACATTAGAATGGTTAAAAAATGGTTTAGTCTTTTGGTAAAAAAGCCTCTTTTGTCCATAAGCTACATCTAAAAACTTTCACTTCCTTGTTGTCACCCCCGACTCGTTCGGGGGTCTAAAAGCGCGTCCGCGCGTCTTGTGATAAGTCTATATGACGGCTGGACAGCCTTTTGGATGCCGGAACACGTCCGGCATGACGGAAAGGGGATTTTTAGAGGTTGCCGTCCTGTTGGCAAAAGCCGATATTGGCCTTTCGTTAACAATCTATTAAGTCTTAATACGTTATAAAGAACTTAGACGTTTTAGGTGGAAAAAAAATGAGAAATAAAGTCCTGATAGTTGAAGATAATGAACTCAATATGAAACTGTTTGACGATCTACTGGGCGCACATGGTTATCAGACATTCAAGACTCACGAAGGTTCCAACGTTCTGGAACTAGCACGGAAAAACAAGCCAGACCTGATACTAATGGACATTCAATTACCAGAAGTTTCGGGTCTGGAAGTGACTCGGTGGCTAAAAGCAGAAAATGATCTAAAGCATATCCCAGTAATTGCTGTAACCGCCTTTGCTATGAAAGGCGACGAAGAAAAAATATGTGAGGGCGGCTGCGAGGATTACATCTCTAAACCGATTTCCATTATCAAGTTTATGAAGGTTGTTCAAAAATATCTAGATCATACGACATTGGTCGGGTAACATTTAAAGGGGTAGGTTCGTTTCTTTCTTCAAAGTTCAGGTTTGAAACGACAGTGGGGTATTTTTAATTTATGGCAGCGCGCGTTCTCGTCATCGATGACATCCTTCCAAACGTCAAACTGCTTGAAGCAAAACTGAGCAGCGAGTATTTCGATGTCATTACGGCTCTAAGCGGAGCCGAGGGAATCCAGAAAGCTGAAACCTTAAGCCCGGACATCATCTTGCTGGACGTAATGATGCCAAACATGGATGGATTTGAAACCTGCCACCGCTTAAAAAGCAATCTCATCACCTCGCACATTCCAATCGTGATGGTAACAGCACTAACGGATGCCACAGATAGAGTCCGGGGGCTGGAGGCAGGAGCGGACGATTTTCTCAGCAAGCCCGTCAACGATGTAGCACTGATGGCACGGGTACGTTCTCTCGTTCGACTAAAGATGACGGTGGACGAATGGCGCATCCGCGAAAATACCGCTAACCAGTTCGGTTTCACTGGCAACAAAAGTACCATCCTGAGCGAACATTACGAGAAAGCGCGTGTGCTTACGGTTGAGGATAAAACGTTCGAAAGCGAAAAATTCATCGAGACGCTAAAGCGCGACGAAGACGCGGTGACGGCGGTTCGTTCAGGAGAACAAGCAATTACGCTCGCCCAACAGAATGATTTTGACATCATCATTGTCAGCCTGAACCTCGCCAATGAAGACGGTCTCAGACTTTGCTCCCAACTTCGCCTAAACGAGCGCACACGCTCCGTACCAATCCTTGTCATCGGCGAGGAAAGTGATATGAAGCGCATAACAACCGGACTTGAAATAGGAGCGCATGATTACATCTTACGACCAGTAGACAGGAACGAACTACTGGCGCGTGTACGAACACAAGTACGCCGCAAACGCTATCAGGATCGTTTACGAACGAACTACGAGATAAGCTTATCTATGGCTTTAACCGATAGCTTAACAAGTCTTTACAATCGCCGTTATCTAATGGTGCATCTAGAGAAGCTGCTCAGAAAGAATATCGAAGCGAAAAAAACAATGTGCGTTTTAATGCTAGACATTGACCATTTCAAGCAGATCAACGACACTTACGGTCACGGTGCCGGCGACGAAGTACTGAAAATCTTTTCCGAACGCATATTGATGCGCCTGAGAAGTTTCGACCTTGTCGTGCGTCTTGGCGGGGAAGAGTTTGTGGTGGTACTGCCGGATATCAGCATGAACATGGCGATCCATGTGGCAGAGCGTCTCCGTAAGGGAATTTACTCATCACCATTCAATGTGATTGTAGCAGACAAACAGACAGATATAAATGTCAGCACCAGCATCGGCGGGTCGCTGATCGCGGCAGGGGAAATCAAGGTAGACGAAGTACTCCAGCTTATAGATGAAGAACTTTATAAGGCCAAAGAAGACGGGCGAAACTGCACATATTTCACAGAACAGGGGCTAGTAACCATGCCCGACCGCCCCATCGTTGCAGACAGTCTCGAAGAAGAAATGATCAAGGAAATCACAGGCAGCGACTAAGCGGAAGTCGCATAAGCCTTCACCTGATCGAGCAGATTGTTTTTCTCCGTTTGTGTTA
>JAGLRU010000278.1 GCA_023136145.1 Alphaproteobacteria bacterium | reverse complement strand
TCTTTGCTAAAAAAACACGGCCATGCCATGTTGCCGTTACCACCTTATTCACCCGACTTTAATCCCATCGAACAAACCTTTGGCGCCATGAAAAAACGCCGGGAAGGTATGCCCATAGAAACAACCGTTGAAGAATTAGTAATGTCTTATTATTAAACGAAAGCAGTATATCCGTATTATTTCTGCCATAGTAAGGATTGTAATGATTACCGCAAATCTATCCGTAAGGAGAAGATAGAGGGCGAATTTGAGGCGTTGCTCACCGATATGTGCCCGACACCGGAACTTTTCTTTATAGCGGCGGAAACATTTACTGACCTTTGGAAAATCCGTAAAGCACGCATGCAAGAAGAAGCTGTTTCCATTAAAGGCGAGATTTGGACAATTGAGAAGAAAACACAGCAATTCCTGAACCGGATCGTGGAAGCCGACAGCACGCCTTTGATTACGGCCTATGAGAATCAGGTGCGCACATTGGAAGAACAGCGGATTGCCTTGAAGGAAAAAGTCTCTAATTGTGGTCGTCCCTTACAATCGTTCGATCAAACATTTCGAACCGCTATGGAATTTCTCGGAAACCCGCAGAAACTATGGGCTTCTGAACGAATGGAAGACAAAAAAGCTGTCCTAAGACTGGTTTTTGCAGACAAACTCCCATACTACAAAGATGAAGGCTTTCGAACCGCTCAAACTACCCTCCCCATAACGCTTTTGGGGCAGTTGGGTGGTAACAGTTCAGGAATGGTGGAGGGGGAAGGATTCGAACCTTCGTACTCGTAAGAGGGCAGATTTACAGTCTGCTGCCATTAACCGCTCGGCCACCCCTCCACATTAAAGAGCTATCTTTCAAAAGAAAATTAAGGTAAATTGCCCTGAACTGTCAATGAAAGAATGGAATTTATGTCACAAAAGGGAAGAGACTTCCAGTCTAAACAAGGTTCTGGTAGACAAAAATTTGGCGGAGGCAATTCCGGGCGGAGCTGTTCTGCAAAACAAGGCACTGGTAGAAAACCAGAAGGACACAGGGGTGACAGACCCCCACGCGTATACGATCGTGACGCTCGTCCTCCATGTCGCGGTGCGCAGCGTGGCGATGAAAGAAGCGACAAACCATATAAGAAACGTGAATTCAGCGGTGCCCGCAATGGCGAAAGAAGCGACAAGCCGTACAAAAAACGTGAATTCGGTGGTAGTTACGGCGGAGAAAAAAGAGCCGACAAACCATATAAAAAACGCGAATTCGGTGGTGGTAACCGCAAGAGTTTCGGAGATAAAAAGCCTTTCAATGATAAAAAGCCATTTAACAAGGGAAACCGTCACGATGCCCGCCCACAAAAAAGCTATGAGCGTTATGATGAACGTCCTTCCGGAAAAGTGTTCGCTGAAAACCGTCATTCGACCAATGCCGAAGCGAGGCTGAAGTCTGATCGTCCTTCCTATGGTGCGCCTTCACCGACTTATCTTTACGGCTTTCATGCAGTAATGGAAGCTCTATTGAACCCCAAACGGATTTTGCAACGTCTACTTTGTACACAAAAGAGCTATGAGTCCGTTCAGGAGACATGGCAAGAAGCGCAGGCTAGTGGTATTAGTCTGCCGGAAGTTGTCACCGTGGAGAAAGAGGATATTGATCGGCTTCTCCCTCGCGATGCTGTGCATCAGGATATTCTGTTGGACTGCAAGCCATTAGAAGAAACACTACTTATTGACTTGTTGTTGACAGTGCCGGACGATGCAAAAATTCTGGTGCTCGATCAAGTGACTGATCCGCATAACATCGGTGCTATTTTGCGCTCTGCTGCTGCTTTCGGAGCCGTGGCGGTCGTGATGCAAAAGATTCATGCGCCGGAGATCACAGGTACGCTGGCGAAAGCCGCATCGGGAGCCGTAGAACATGTTCCGCTTTTGCGTGAAGTGAACCTGAGCCGCTCTCTGGAACAACTTAGAGAAGCCGGATTTTTCTGCATCGGTTTTGATGAAAAAGGCAAACAGCCCTTATCGAAGATAAACCTGACGGGCAAAACTGCGCTAGTGCTAGGCGCGGAAGGTAGTGGCCTGCGCCGTCTGGTTGCCAAAAATTGTGATGAATTGGTGAAGTTGCAGACACAAGGCCGGATTTCCAGCCTCAATGTATCGAATGCGGCGGCAGTCGCGTTGTATGAATTGATCCGAAACGCCCCTTTAGAGGCAGAGGAGATATATGCGAAATTTGTCTAAAAGTTATACTGAATACGCTTGAATTTACTTTGTTTTTTATCATTTTATTTATTCCATTGCGCTAGAATGAAACTGTGTCAAAAAACAGTACAAGTGTGGTTTTATGATATTTGGATATAAAATATTCGAACATTCCGATGAGAAAAGTTCTTCGGTTTCAGTCTTTGTTAAATCATCTATTATCAGCCTTCTCGTTTTGATTCCTTCTGTGTTGACTTGGTTCTATCTGAGGGAAAACCGGACGTTGTTGCCGTACCCCTATATGATAGCCTATGCCATTTTGTTGTGGGCTATACTTGATTTCATTATCGTCGTTCTTATCGAACCATACCGCCGTATTTTGGGGGTGCTGACGATTCCTGCCTTTATCGGTACAATCTCTATAGTTATGCTGTTTGTTATCGCGGAAAGCATTAATCGGTTTTTCAATCATCTCGGCTACGATCTACTAACACCGTTCGTTATAGTCGCCATATTACTGATCGCAGTCGCTGTTTTTCGGGAAAAAAACACTGTGCTGAAATGCTATCTAGGGCTTAACAGCATAATGCTTATCGTGCTTTGGGCACTTGGTGCCTCCGATAAAATCACGATGCCTTTTTAAAAATAAACCCGAAATCCTGAAACAAAAGGTTGAAAACTGCATGGATTTTGTTACAGATAATATCTCTGTGCGGGCGTGGCGGAACTGGTAGACGCGCGGGTCTCAAAAACCCGTTCCCTTGGGAGTGTCGGTTCGATTCCGACCGCCCGCACCAATTACTTGCTTATTTGCTTTATATTTCAATTACTTAGTGTTTTATACTGGTATCTATTCCACAAACTGTCCCACAAAATTAAGTCTGGATGTCTTAAGCTTCGCCGATGGTCTCGAAAACGGCGGCGTTCAGGTCGTCGTGAAGACGGATGTCTCCAGCTTGCGCAAGCTGGAAGGTGGTGTAAAAGCGGTTACATTCGGCAACGGCGACATCGAAAACGTCAGCTACAATATCAACCGCGATGCCAGCAGGAATCATCCTTAGCAGAAGTGTGTGGCGGAATGTCGGGAATTTTTTTTTGTCGGATAGGTCAAAGTGTCCAAGCCAAAGATTTTGATTGATTTGCTCTAATGCCTTTGCTGCCATATCATAGTTAGCATCTGCAATTTCGAGAGGTATTGAGCAGGCAAATAGAAGTGCTGAAAATTCTTCCTGCCATTCAATACTAACGTCGAAAGATGCTTTTTGACCGGGAATTACAATGCTTATGGCTTCTTCGTCATGACGGGAAAATTTCCAGCCTTTGCTTTCGATCAGATACTCCACCATGTTGATTGGATTGCCGTCTTCATGCGCTAATTCGTACGGTATGCTAATCATTTCTTCTTCTTTCCCGTTTTTATTTGTTTTTCAAGAACGGCAATGCGTTTTTCCAGTTTTATCTGATGCTCGCGTGCTTTTTGCGCCAGAGCTTCCACGCGCTCGAATTCTTCGCGGGTGACTATATCCATCTCATTTAAGAGGCCGTTGACCATTGTCTTGACGTGCTCACGGACATCCCCCAACGACCTCATAGCTCCGCTTGCAACATTTGCAAGATCATCCAGAAACTTCAAGTTTCGGTCATCGCTTTTCATAATATCCTCATTTTTATATACTTTTATCTATCACGACTAGGTAGGTTATGCAATGATTTATCAGGATTAGGCAATCGTCCCTAAGAAAGTCTCATACGTTTTACTTATAAGGGATTCTCTGCCTAAATATGGGCTTATTTAAGGGCAACTAGCTACATCCCAAGCGGCTCGTTTCCTTACAGGAACGCGTGTTACTGATAGAGTTTGTGCTTTTTCACCCGTAATCGTTTGAAAAATTTCTAAAAGTTCAGGGGCAGAGCGGGCGGTATAGTCTGCTTCCTGACACGTTTGCGCCGAATTCTCCGGCCAAAATACCACTACCATACCGGCGGCTTTAGCAGAGGCAACTCCAATGGGAGTATCCTCAACGGCAACGAAATTAGTTTTTTCTATCGTATCAACATCCAAACCAAGTTCTTCGCAGAGTTTTGATATTCCTTTCAGATATGGTTCAGGATGAGGTTTTGTGTTCTGGACATCTTCAGAACTTACAAAGAAATTCATATAACCCATGAAACCTGATCCATTCAGGTTCGCGATAACTTCGTCTTCTTCTCCACTGGAAACAGCGCACATAGGCACTTTTAATTCATTAAGATTAAAGAACAGCCTCTAACGCACCGTCCCGCGCCTTAATTTTCTCTGGATCAGCCAGATAGAGCTTTACGCCTTCTTCCGCGAAGGTCTCTTTATCGACCTCTAACCCCTTGCTATCAGTAAGCCATTTCCAAACAGCAGGAACACTAATTCCTTCCAAATTAGGCAAATCTTTTTCAGTCAGTTCGATTCCAAACTTTTCGGCAGTTGCTCTTTTTTTTCTTGTCTGACGCTTCTCGGTATCTGCAAGAACACCATCAATATCAAAACAAAAAGCTACTTTCGTCATTCCATGCTTCCACAACAAATCAACGTGATATTTTTATGATGCTACATTGTACAGAAATATATAAGTTATGTCAAAAAATAAAATTTATCGTTTTTCACATCAAGAAACTCTACGCAACGGCCTGTATTTAATACGGTGGGGTTGGTCTGCTTCAATGCCGAGGCGACGGTGGCGATCCCGCTCGTAGTCCTCATAATTGCCCTCAAACCATACCACCTGACTATTTCCCTCAAATGCAAGGATATGGGTAGCGATACGATCAAGGAACCAGCGATCGTGCGAAATAATCACTGCGCAACCCGCGTAATTTTCTAA
>JAGLRU010000277.1 GCA_023136145.1 Alphaproteobacteria bacterium | reverse complement strand
ATTCGCGTTAATTCTCACACTTGACACAGACTGGAAAATCAACTAGAATTGTTGTCATAATTTTAGTTGATGCTTGAGGTGTACCTAAATTAAGGAGATGTCAATATGTTTGGATTGAATAATGAAGGAGAACAAGCCAGACTTGATGAAAAAGAATGGTTTGACAATCAATCAAATAAAGCTGCCACTTTAACAGATCCTATTAAAAGAATTTTCCGACTAAAGGGAATTGGGAAAATTATTGACACTACAATTAAAACCAAAAACATAGAAAAACAGAACAAACTCCGAAGCACTAACAAACTGGTACAGTACTTATCAATGATGCCTGCTACATTTGCGCTCATTGCAGCCATGGTTATAGGCTCAACATCAGGCGGAATATTGTTGCCAGCTGCGCTTGCGGTAGCTGGAGTGGTTGGCTTTATTTACGGAACAGATAAAATCGCAAGTTCGACCCAAAAACATCTTGAATCTAAAAACCGTGAATTTACGGATATATTAGAGAATCAGAAAAACATCTTGTCTAGAAAGGCTGTTAGAGTTATGAAGGACAATATTGGTAAAATTACTGAGTCTCAAAAACGTGACAAAATTTTAGAATTTCCCGATCTTAATCAAGCCTTTAAAAGTATAACTAAAGACGAAACTCCCATACTAGCTGCAACTCATTTTCCCATATCTTTCTACAACAACAGACCAGGAATTTAACTTACTTCCAGCTTCTCTTTCCAGTCAGGCATGAAAGCAGTGTACACACGTCCTGTTTGTGTCGGCGCGGCGCGGCACGGCGCGGAAAATATGCTCTTTTGCGTCATTCCTTTGATACGTCAGGATAAACACAAATAAGTCCCATATTTTATGCAAATGAAGCCGAACTTTAGTTATCAAATTCTATATATAGTAACTTGCGTTAAGAATTGCAGTATTATATAATGTTTTTATGACCTATTCATTAGACCTTCGGGAACGAGTAGTTTCCTTCGTAAATAACGGTATAAGTTGTGAGGAAGCATCTTCTATCTTCAGTATTTCTTGCCGCACTATATATTACTGGATGAAGCAAAAAGATTTATCACCTAAACCTTCATTTTCACGTAAACGTAAGATTAATAAAG
>JAGLRU010000276.1 GCA_023136145.1 Alphaproteobacteria bacterium | reverse complement strand
TATTATCGGCTAAAGCAACCACCGCTGCCCCTTCGATTGGCTGACCCGAGTAATTTTTTACACGCACGAGTAATTCCATTGGTTCAATACGAAGCGGTGTCTCGATTGTTGAGGTATTCCGTCTCAATGTCTCTGAAGGCACGGTAATGCCTGCCTTGACAAGTTTTTTGAGAATAATATCAACCAAGCCTTGCGGAGTACGGTCAATCAATGAGATATAACCAATGGTTGGAAGAACGCCGGGGATCTTAGTATTATCAAAGCGGGCAGGGAGAATGTACTCTTTCGCTTCTTGGAAAGCACACGCTTGAGCTGCCTGACGTTCGTGGTTTGGCCAGAGTTTTTTTGAATAGGCTTTAGAGATAAACATAACCGTAAAATGGGCTTTATTTTGATATACGTCGCTTAAATATTCATAAAGGTTTTTTCCCCAAAAAGTGGCTTCTTCAAATTCATCATAAAATACTTTCACGCCTTTATCTCGCAATAGCTTTGCTACATCATATACATAGACTCGCTCTTCTCCCGCGAAAGATAAAGCTATGTCGTATTCTTTCTGTGTACGTTCGGACAATTTCAATGTTCCCGTTTGAGATGTCATTCTACTTTGTGAATATTCTTTTGTGTATGAATCATAATGCTCATACGGATACAGGCATTGATTCAAACTTTTTCTGCTAACGAATATAGGTTGGTTTTGTACGGATTCAATGGAACATGATTCAGTAGTTTTGCCCGTACATTTCATTACAGTTCGTAAATGGCAGAGGTGTTTGGGTAAAAATTCTACTTTCCCGTCGGGTAGGACAAACGGGTGTAATTGTCCATTATCAATCCATCTTGATACTTTGTCTAATATTTCTTCTACGATTTCTTGTCTTTTCGCTTTTACAAGATCAGGCTCTTTATTGCCTTTAATGGTATATTTTGGCGTTGGTATATTCTGCCATTCATTTTTAGGCCATATATCCGGATAGTAATAACTGCCGCATTCTTCAAGGGCATCCATTATCCAGACATTTTTTGGATTGTCCTTTTTTTCTCGAATTGCTTTCATTTAACCTTCGCATTTCTTCGAATCCTCAAAGCCCTTGCGGACTGTGATGACTGGTGCAATCTAGCAGATGTCCATGATTCCGAAAAGTTTTTGTTTTTTGTTTTGGTTTCAGGGTGTTCCGAACCATAATAGCGTACTTGTGGACTCTAGTTCAGGAAGCCTCCATGTTTGAAGTTCTGACCGCCGCCGAAATGAGTAAAGCCGATGCCGCCACGATTGCTGGGGGCATTGCGGGCATTCAGCTTATGACCGCTGCCGGAGCCTCTGTCGCACATAAAATCATTGAAGAGTTCAAGCCCTGCCCCGTTCTCGTGTTATGTGGCCCCGGGAATAACGGCGGGGACGGATTTATCATCGCGCAACACCTGAAGAAAGAAGGCTGGCCGGTGCGGGTCGCCTGCTTAGTGAAACGCAACGCGCTAAAAAGCGACTCTGCTCTCGCCGCCAAGGACTGGGATGGCGAAATTGAAACACTCAATTCTAGCCTTTCCGTGCATAATACCAGCCTGATAGTTGATGCAATTTTCGGCACCGGTTTTGACCGCGCTTTGGATCTGGAGCTTGTCATTCTGTTTGATAAAATCCGCACCCGCAAAATTTCAGTCGTTGCCGTCGATATACCAACGGGGCTAAACGCTACGACGGGAACAGCCGATCCCGACACGCTGAAAGCAACCCTCACCGTTACTTTCTGCCGCAAAAAGATCGGACATCTCCTGCTGCCGGGGAAAATTTATTGCGGCAAGATTATCGTCGCGGATATAGGAATCACTGATGCCATCGTAGAGTCACTGAATACGACATGCTTTGAAAACCATCCCGCGCTATGGCTGAAAAACTTTCCCCTGCCAAATGCCAAAGGACATAAATATGCTCGCGGTCATGCCGTAATATATGGCGGAGAAAAGCGGACTGGTGCTGCCTGCCTCGCCGCTGCTGCTGCACAAAAAATCGGCGCAGGACTCGTCACCATAACAAGCTCCGCGAAAACGGTTCCGATTTACAGCAGCTTCCGCTCTAGCATTATGGTAGATGAGTGCGAGGGTATCTGGGACATAAAAACCATCCTGCGCGACGAACGAAAAAACGCGATATTAATCGGTCCCGGCGCTGGAGTGGACAAAAAACTGCGGCAGATCGTCGAAGCAGCCCTGTCCTTCAACAAATCCGGCGTACTGGACGCGGATGTTTTTTCCGTCTACCGAGACAGCCCCAAAGACCTTTTTTCAAAATTATCACCGAAATATGTTTTAACACCGCACGAAGGAGAATTCGAGCGTCTCTTCGGTACTATAAACGGCGATAAACTGGTACGTTCCCTCAAAGCTGCCAAAATCTCCAATGCCATAGTTCTCCTGAAAGGCTCCGATACCGTCATTGCAACACCGGACGGAACCGCCGTCATCAATACCAACGCCCCCCCTACCCTTGCCACTGCTGGATCTGGAGATGTTCTCTCCGGACTTATCACAGGACTCATAGCCCAAGAGATGCCCCCATTTATGGCGGCATGTTCCGCCGTCTGGCTACACGGAAAGGCGGCTCAGGCCTACGGGCTTGGGCTAACTGCAGAAGACATAATTTCCACGCTTCCTCAGACTCTTAACGATATTTTCACTGTCGTCTGAATAATCCATAAAATTTGAAATAAATGCCTCGAAAACAAAAAATATGCTATGCTGTCGCGATATGGCGAATTTGAGGTTTCGTAATGTGGCAAGGTAAGATTTCAAAAAATCGGATCATTTCCAAAGGAATGGAGTGGCAGTGTTTATGCGTCATAAAATAATCACTGCTTTGGTAATCGCGTTTCTGTCCTTGTGCTATCCAATCGCACCCGCTCACAGCGTACCACCAATCCCGTGTCCAATCCCACCGATCCCGCCGAATCATCCATGTCTGATAACACCGCTTCCTTTTATCGGAGCTTTCGCAGGTGGCGAGGCGGCTGGGATATATCTCATGAACTGGTGGAATACCGAATTTTTGCCCGCCCTACAACAAATGACTGGCCAACTCTACGCAGCACGCGTCGACCAATCCAGACAGATTGGATCCCTGATAGATGCCCAGAGCGTTAACAGGGTTGCCCACCTTGAGCAAGAGTTACAGCTGCGCTCCAAAAAAAACAACCTCCCAAGCGAAATGGTCTGTGTCGCAGGTTCTTATTCAGCCGCGCTGTCTCAGACGATGCGGCTCAGCGGTGCGCTGACAAAAGGGTTCAAAATGGATCTCATGGCACGCGCGGAAGGTGCTATAGGATCATCATCGGAAAGGGGGATCTCACAAGATCAGAACTTACGGTGGAGAAGATACTGCACGGAATTACACAATCCACTAAACAACAACAATCTGGGGATCGCGGCCAGCTGTGCGCTCTTCCCGTTGTCGCCAACCGCTGTCCCAAATGGTGATGTCGATATTGAGGGGTTTCTGCTGAAAGACACCATCAACATGTCAAACCCCTCCGAATACGCAACATCCGTAGCCATCCTTCAAAATCTCGTTCAGCCTATAATAAGGCAAAAAATTCCCGATAACACAATAAATACGCCAGTAGGTCAGGAAGCTATTATCGAAATGCAGCATTTGGAGTCCGTTAGTAACGTCTCCGCACATACCGTCGCTGAAATACTCTCAAAACGCGCTGGCATACCGGCAATCTTCGCGCTCCCTCCGTTGCTTAAGAATATTCGGATAAAAGCGGGAGTTATAGACTGCAATCTAGCCCCTCCGAATACGCCAGTCTGCGCATCAAACAACCCAAGCTATAACGAAATCATGTTAGCAATGACGAAAGAACGCTTTCTCAATCCAGAATATTTCATTCGCATACACGACGATATAGGTGCCATCAAACAAGAGCAAGCTTCCGTCAACGCCTACATTACCCTCCAGATGCAAGATATATACAGGATGCAAGAGCAGATAAATCTCCTGCTGGCTGCACGAGCCGCATTGAA
>JAGLRU010000275.1 GCA_023136145.1 Alphaproteobacteria bacterium | reverse complement strand
AATACTGGGTTTTTTAAGCTCTCTGATTAGAAATTTCCACATACCCTATTCATGGTATGATTCTCGTAATGAATTAATACATACGTTAGAGGGATAATCGTTTTAAGTTCATCAGGAATATGCTTAAGGTTGGCGTATACCCAATGTCCGCACTTGCGCCCGCGGATGTTGGGGCAATGCGGTGTAATGCGGTGGCGTGGCTCCTTTTAGGTATCTCTCTGCCAGATTGAAAGGTGTTAAGTTGGGTGTTATTCGAGTTACAATCCCAAAATCCAGCGTTAGTCGGCTTTTTCTAAATCTCGGTTCATCTCTTTTCGGAAATCTCATTGATTTATTCCTTTTCAGGAGTTTCTTGCTTTTTGCTTGCGTTTAGAGTATCTGTTTTCCTTAACCTTCTTAACTGTACGCCATAGGGCATGATACCGCGAAAATAGTTACCAAAAAGTTATCAGAGGACAGGAAATTACGGTTTTGCTGAAGCTATTGAAATGACTAAAGAAATTGATGTTATTGTTGTGGGAGGTGGACATGCCGGGTGCGAGGCAGCCGCTGCTTCTGCTCGCATGGGGGCGAAAACTCTGCTCCTGACTCACCGAATCGAGTCAATTGGTGCTATGTCCTGTAATCCTTCGATTGGGGGACTTGGCAAAGGCCATCTGGTGCGCGAAATTGATGCGCTTGATGGTGTAATGGGGCGTGTGACCGATCTGTCCGGTATCCAGTTTCGCGTTTTAAATGCGAGCAAAGGTCCAGCGGTGCGAGGTTCCAGAGCGCAGGTTGATCGTGAACTTTATTGTAAAAATATGCTGCAAACACTCCTGAATTACCCAAATTTAGAGGTTCTCGGCGGTAGCGCGGAAGAAATTTTGCGGGATTCAGCGGGAAACATTTCCGGAATCAGAACGAGCGAAGGCAATGTGATTTCCTGTGGTGCGATTGTCGTAACAACAGGAACTTTTTTACGTGGCATCACTCATTGTGGCTCTATTCAAAAATCGGCAGGACGTATGGGGGAGGAACCTTCCATTGGTCTGGCTGTTAACCTTGAAAAACTGAATTTTCCCATGAGGAGGTTGAAAACAGGCACTCCGGCGCGGTTGGATGGACGCACAATTGACTGGTCTGTGTTGGAGGAGCAGAGGGGGGACAGCGTACCTGCTCCATTTTCTTTTATGACAAAGAAAATAACGGTGCCCCAAATTAGTTGCCATATCACTCATACTAATGAAAAAACACATCAAGTTATTCGTAATAACCTGCATACCTCTCCGATGTATTCTGGGCAGATAAAATCATCTGGTCCTCGCTATTGTCCTTCTATTGAAGATAAAGTGGTGCGGTTTGCGGATAAGGAGAGGCATCAAGTTTTTCTGGAACCGGAAGGTTTGGATGATTATACTGTTTATCCGAACGGAATTTCGACATCTCTGCCGGAAGAAGTGCAGATCGCGATGATAAAGACGATTTCGGGGCTTGAGAGAGCTGTGGTTTTGCAGGCTGGATATGCAATTGAATATGATTATGTTGATCCGCGCACACTCCGGCATACAATGGAAACAAAGTCTGTGGCAGGGTTGTTTTTTGCCGGGCAGATCAATGGAACCACCGGGTATGAGGAAGCGGCGGCGCAAGGGTTGGTTGCCGGGGTTAATGCCGCTCTGCGTGTTGGAGGTTCTTCGCAAAAGTTCGTGCCGGATCGTGCTGACGGGTATATTGGCGTTCTTTTGGATGATATTGTTACGCAGGGGGTTTCTGATCCCTACCGGATGTTTACGTCCCGCGCAGAATATCGTCTGCTTTTGCGTGCTGATAATGCCGATCAACGCTTGACTCCAATGGGAATTTCAATCGGGTGCGTCAAGTCTGATAGATCTTCGTCTTTTGGGGAAAAGCTTAAGCAGTTGAAGGCGGCGCGGAAGCTGGTGCGGGGATTGAGTGCTCTTCCCTTCGAGATGAGCCAGATGGGATACAAGGTCAATCAGGACGGTGTGCGGCGTTCTGCCAAGGAGCTTATGCGCTACCCGGAAATTGACTTTGAGGTTTTGAAAAAGGTATGGCCAGAGCTTGCGAATATTCCTGCAAATATTGCCGAACAGATAGAAATTGATGCACAGTATGCTGGATATATTCAGCGTCAAGAGGCTGATATTAAAGCTTTTCGTCGGGATGAGGCACTTTTGATTCCTGAAAATTTGGATTTTAATGTGGTGGGGAGCCTTTCAAATGAAATGCGCACAAAGCTCTCTGAATGCCGTCCTGAAACGTTGGGCGCGGCAATGCGTATTCCAGGAGTGACTCCAGCAGCACTCGTTGTTCTGCTGCGGTATATCAAGCGTAAATCAAAGGATGAAAAACAAGTTGCCTGATTTTATAAATTACCCATTTGAAAAATATGATCTCAATGTTTCACGTGAAACACGGGAAAAATTCAACTTATATTCGGAGCTTCTTCTGAAATGGCAGAAAGCTGTCAATCTTGTTGGCGGCGGCACGTTGGAAAATATGGCCGAGCGGCATTTTTTGGATTCTGTTCAGCTTATCAACCAGATCCCTGATAAACAGGTTAGATTGGCGGATATGGGATCAGGAGCTGGTTTTCCGGGGATGATTCTGGCGATGATGGGTGTGGAGGAAGTGCATCTTATTGAATCTGATGTGCGCAAAGCGACCTTTCTGCGCGAAGTTTCACGGAAGACGCAAACGAAAGTTTTTGTCCATGACGATCGTGTGGAGGACATGGTTATCCCTGATCTTGATTTTGTGACGGTGCGGGCACTTGCTCCTTTGAGAGACCTGTTGATGCTGGCGGAGAAACTTTCTACTCCTCAGCGGGAGTATACTTGCCTGTTTATGAAGGGTGAGAAAACGGACGATGAAATTGTCAGAGCAAAGAAACGATGGGATTTTAAGGTGGAAACGTTTCTGAGCATAACCAGTTCGGAAGGAAAGATTTTAAAAATAAACAATATCAAAGAGTTGGGAAAATAACAGTCCGCTTTTTCTGTTATTCTGAAGGATCTCCCGACTTCGCGGAAACAGAAGAAAAATGCCTATGGCAGCGTTTCACGTGAAACATTTATATTGTCCTTGCTTGTCGCTCCTGATTGTTTTATTTATAAAAATATGAATCAGTCCCTTCAAAAAGAGATTTTCCCTCTCGTTCCCCTGGGAGAAAGCGGTACTTTCCAGACGCGCATTATCAGCGTTTCCAATCAAAAGGGAGGCGTTGGAAAAACAACGACAACAATTAATCTTTCCACAGCTTTGGCTGCTGTAGGTAAGAAGGTTTTGGTGGTGGATCTTGACCCGCAAGGGAATGCCTCGACTGGTCTTGGAATTGACCGAGCCAACCGCACCAATGGCACTTATGAGGTTCTTTTTGGGGAATGTGAGATAGATCAGGCTGCTTCGTCTTCACGGGTTCCCAACCTGTTCGTTATCCCTGCCTCTATCCATTTGTCTGGCGCGGAGATTGAATTGGTCGATGCAAGACATCGGGAATCTCGCATGAAAGAAGCTTTAAGTAAGAGTTGTGGAGGTTATGATTATGTGTTGTTCGATTGCCCGCCATCACTTAATCTTTTGACATTAAACGCTTTAGTGGCTTCTGACAGTGTTCTGGTTCCTCTTCAGTGTGAGTTTTTTGCTTTGGAAGGGCTTAGTCATCTTGTTAAGACGATAGAGCGGGTACGTGCCAGTTTTAATGACAGGTTGGAACTGATGGGTGTTGTGTTGACGATGTATGATAGGCGAAACAATTTGTCAACTCAGGTTTCCGATAATGTGCGTGCTCATTTCGGCGACAAAGTTTTTGAAACGGTGATTCCTAGAAACGTGCGTATTTCGGAAGCTCCTTCTTTTGGTTTGCCAGCCATTGTCTATGATATGAAGTGCAACGGTTCGCAGGCGTATATCCAATTGGCCAAAGAATTGTTGAAACGTGAAAAAGCACTGAAGTCCAAACGCGGCATCGCCGCCTGAATAGAATTCGGAGAATAACTATGAAAGCAGACAGCAGGAAACGGGGTCTTGGGCGTGGGCTTGATGCGCTTTTTCAGGATGCACGCAACGAGGAAGCCTTCTTTGCGCCCAAGATGAAAAGGGCGGATGAGATTGTCTCTATGGTCGAAGCGAAACAAAATGTCACGTTGTCGCAGCGTAAAATTTCAATCGACAAGCTACAGCCCGGAAGTTTCCAGCCACGAAAGCGTTTTGAGGCTGCGGCACTGGACAATCTTGCGGAATCCATTGTCGTACATGGCGTTCTCCAGCCACTTCTCGTGCGTCCTTTGACTGGTGGCAGGTATGAAATCATTGCTGGCGAGCGTCGCTGGCGAGCTGCACAAAAAGCGCAGATTCATACTCTTCCGGTGATTGTGCAGGAGCTGAGCGACAACGACGCGATGGAAATCTCGCTGATCGAAAACCTGCAACGTGAAGACTTGACCGCGCTTGAGGAGGCTAAAGGTTACCAGCGTTTGATGGACGAGTTTCGCCATACGCAGGACGTTCTGGCACATCATCTCGGCAAAAGTCGTAGCCATGTTGCCAATACTCTCCGTTTGCTGAAGTTGCCGGAGAAAGTGAAGAAATACATGCAGGAAGGGGCTTTAAGTGCTGGTCATGCTCGTTGTCTCGTTGGGTGCAGTGATGCGGAGGAGATAGCTGAAATTGTTATTAAGCGTGGTTTGAGCGTGCGTCAGACGGAAAAGCTTGTCAAATGTGGTGCCGAAGGCAAATCCGCAACCAAAAAATCCTCGTCGAAGAGCTTTGTTCAGAAAGATGTTGATGTGCTGGCACTGGAGGAAAAAATGTCCTCTTTGCTTGGCATGAAGGTGACGATTGAAAGTGCTGGTTCTGCCGGGTCTTTGCGTATTGAATACAAATCTTTGGAACAATTGGATGATGTGCTTGAAAGACTGTCCTGTACGCCCGTAAAATAAAATAAGCGGCAGTGTCGTTTCCATAGTTCTTGCGAAAGCGATAGCGCTCAGTAGGGTTTTTTATAATTATTTGGTAACTGCTCACCTTCCTGCGTAAGCCTTTGATATTCCGAGGGCGGAAGTGATGGTGGTGAAGGGGTTTTGGCCGGATTTGGCGGCGGTGTCGATGGTGGAGCGGACGGCGGCGTAGAGGTCGGTGCCCCATGTTGAACGGAATCTTTCGGTGACTTTTTGATACGTTGCCGTCGGGCGCAACGCGCGTTCCGAGCTGTTGTTGTCGGGCGCGATTTCGGGATGATTCAGAAACGTAAATAAACTTCCTTGAAACTGTTTACCACCCGTTAAATTTTTTTGACAGATATAGTCCTTTGAATAATTAATTATAGTTTTTCACGATATTATCGAGAAATTCATATTCGTTATATTCTTTGATTTTCTTAATAATCTCCTTTGTCTTCAAACAAAACAGGAGCTTCAAATTTCTTGTCCATCCGGGCGACGATTAGATTGGTACGCGGGTGTTTGTGACCGGAGCGTTTGCCGTGTACTTTCTTGCCACGTGTAGCACGAGCATACTGACGCGTTGTTTCGGGTTCAAACCCTCTTTCATCAAGGTAAACAAAGGATAATCCACGACGGTGATAGCGTTCACGAAGACGAAGAAACGCCTTTCTTTTCATAGGGCATGTCTGCTTATAGACCCATGTTTTTTCTGGTTATTTTCCATTTTCGACAAGCGTAAAAAATTGTTGTCGGATGAACACTCAATTCCCGTGCCAGATCTTTAAGCATGGCATCGGGCTGTGCATCTATGGCTTGTCTGAGGGCGGTTTCGGAAACTTTATGTGCAGCTTTCGGACCGGGCTTGGCGGCGCAGAGTTGCCCCTGCTTTGCGAACCCATCCGTAAACTGTCTGGCAATGGACACCAAATAATTTTGCTGCCTCCGTTTTTTTGCCACCCTTTTCAACAAAGGCCAATACACGCTTTCTAAGATCTGATGAATAACTCATTTGAAAGTTATAGCACAGATAAGAAATTATTCAAATGACTATAAAACGGGCGACTAAATAACTTTTGGAATTCGTAGTATTTGTGGAGAAAAGTACAGGGTTCTTTACAATAGGCCTAGAGTGGGCTGTATGTTTAAGCAGTTTTTCGAGACGATATGGGTTTTTTGCGGGATTTCTTCGCCGTTTTTCCTTTATTTTTCGTGCTGCGCTTAACACGCGGTTTGATAGTTGCTTTAGTAGAAGCAGTCTTTTTGGTGCGTTTTGCTGAGGTGGGTGATTGAGATTTGGGCAAAGATTTGGGGACTTTGCGCCTAGATGTAGCCTTTTTGGCTTTTTTCTCCTTCGGAGTCTCTTCCACATCGATGCCGAAAAGTGCTGAAAGGTCCTGACCTGCAAGGGTTTTTTGTGACGCGCTCTTGCGAACTGTTTTTCCGGGAAGTGCGGCAGCGTCAATCAGTTCCATATAATCTACATTGCGCAGAACAAATAAAAGTTCCGGTTCTTTATCGAGCCGTGCGCCTATGCCGTAAAGCGCGGCGGCGACATGTTTGCACATTTCCGCCCAATCGGGACAGGAGCATTGCAGCGTGATTTCCTTGGGCATCGGGAAAAGCCCCCGCTTCTTGTCTGCGACTGTTTTCATTACAGAGGAGGACAGCTTACCCTGCAACAACTCAATCACCGAACCGATTTCACCGGCGCATTTGACACGTAGGGCGTCCCATTTGCTGGAGGGCAGCGTGGCGACATCAACTGTTACCTTATAGAGCGACGTTCCTTGCACCAGAGCTGTCACCTTGCCCTTTTTCACCTTGAGATCAAGCACCGATCCATTGCGTATATAAGAGCGCCCGCGTGGTAGGCGATTTTTGTAATCACTGAAGGATTCCAGATGATCGCACCAGGCCTTGCCCCAGAAGCTAGAGGCGATTTTTCTCCCTTCGATACGGACGGGGAAAATTTTCCTACCACTTTTAATCAGTTTTGCCGTCGCTTTTTCAGCTTTCTTCTTTTTTTCAGCTACGGACACATAGTCAGTAAATCCGCCTCCGTATTGCCAGTACATCTCCCGTATCCTTTCGTTAAAGAGTGTCTTCTGCTGATTTTATATTAAGCGTCACCAGTTTCAACAAAGCTTTGTTGGACATTTCGGTTAGCAGTGCGCCACCAGTATTTTCCATTACCATACCAGACAGGGCACGTTTGGATTCGATTATTTCGTCGATCCTCTCTTCCAGCGTTCCCTTGCAAATAAACTTATGCACGAGTACGTTGCGTTTCTGGCCAATGCGGAAAGCGCGGTCAGTCGCCTGATTCTCCACCGCCGGGTTCCACCAGCGGTCGAAATGGATCACATGTGACGCAGCGGTGAGATTGAGACCTGTGCCGCCCGCCTTCAACGAGAGTACGAAAAATGGCGATCCTTCGTCGCGCTGGAATTCAGCCACCATCCTGGGACGTTTCCCGACTGGCATTCCGCCATGCAGAATCAACCCCTCGCGCCCAAAGATGTCCCGAAGAAACGCCGCCAGCGGCTCGATCATTTCCTTGAACTGCGTAAAAACAAGCACCTTTTCCTGTTTTTCGGCGATCACCTCGCTGATATCCCTGAGACGCAGAAATTTGCCGCTATCCTGTGGCGCGTAGCTGTTATCTTTTACCCATTGCGAGGGATGATTGCATATTTGTTTGAAGCGCATAAGATAGGAAAGGATGATGCCCCTGCGCTGGATGCCGTCTGAACTCTTAAGGTCAAGGGCGAGCTTTTCCACCGCCTGTTTATACAAAGCCGCTTGCGCTTTGGTAAGCTGGCAGTATGTCTTCATTTCCGTCTTGTCTGGAAGATCGCTAATGATGCTTTTGTCCGTCTTTAGGCGGCGCAGGATATAGGGACGCGTGAGGATGCGCAGTGCAGCATGGGGCGGGTTGCCGCGTTCGTCCTTTTTCTTCATAAACTTGTCGAACTCTTTCGCCGATCCCAGCAACCCTGGCGAGGCAAAATCAAACAGCGACCACAAATCAGAAAGGCGGTTCTCTACTGGCGTGCCGGTGAGCACCAGCCGGTGCGAGGCTTTGAGTGCCTTTACAGCTTTTGTCTGCCGAGCATTGGGATTTTTGATCGCCTGTGCCTCATCTATAGCAATCAGACTCCATGTGCGTTTAGACAGCCAGGGTAGCCGTGCAACCATGCCATAGGTCACGATTATGATGTCTTTCGTGTCCGTTGGATCCTTTATGCCATCACCTGAAGGATGCGCGACGTGATAGGTCAGACCGGGTGCGAATCGTCTGATTTCCGTTTTCCAGTTTCCGATAAGCGATGCTGGTAAAATCAGCAGTGAAACGGACTTGCTCCCGGCTTTATGCGATTGCATCAGCGTCAGCAGCGACAAGGTTTGCAATGTTTTTCCAAGCCCCATATCGTCGGCCAGAATCGCTCCGAGCTGCAATTGATGCAGCAAGTGCAGCCATGCGATGCCCTGCCGCTGATAGGGGCGAAGGTCGGCGTTGATACGCTTGTCCAGCGTCTTTTGCAAGGCACGGTTTTCTTCAGGGCTGCGCAGACCATGCAAGGTTTTTTTCAACCACGGTCCACATGCCACGCGGGCATGTGCAGCGATCCCTATCGCTGCAGAACTATTTTCTCCTCCCGCATCCATGCCGGAAAGCCAACGCATCCCTTCCGCGAAGGTTACGCCGCCTTCTTTCATCTGACGCTGCACCGCTTTCCATTTATCAAGAAGATCGGTGAGCTTCTCCCTGTCAACCTCTACCCACCTGCCCTTGAAAAACAGGAGGTTTTCGCTACGCGCTAGCAAGTCCTGAATGTCTTGCATGTTCAACGCTTTATCGTCCAGCGTCAGCGATGCGTTGAAATCGAGCAAGACTTCCGTTCCCATATATGATGGGAGCTGGTCGCCGATTGTCACCTTAATTTCTGGCTTTGCGATCTTTCCGGCGTTCCACCAGTCTGGAACTTTGACGGCTATGCCTGCTTTTTCAAATACCGGAACGTCCTTTAAAAACTGATAGGCTTCCCGTTCCGTCCAAGCAAGTGGATGATAAATATCTCCTGAATTTGTTAGCTTTTTCAGGAATGCGCACTCTTGCGTAGCCTTGTTGATCGGTGCCAGAAGTCGCAGCAATAGAGGACGCTGATTCGCTTGGGCATATTCCTCCAGTGCGCGATTGAGTGGTAGATGCTTTGGCTTGCCATCGCTAGATACCCTGTGCGCGTAGGTGGCCAGAAACGCAAACGGTGTATCTGGATCGCGCTTGTTCTCCGCCAAATGGAAACAGACTCTTCCGAGTAAACTCCAGCCAGAATGCCGTGCCGCGAAATAGGCGGGAATGCCATTTCCATGCGCGAGTATTTCCTCGTGTAGAGCGTTTTCGACTGTCTGCCACAGACCACGCAGGCATTCCATGTTCACATACTCCGCGCCCTTCATCGGGGGTACGGTTAATAGAAGATGAGAATAATCCGTCTCCTGTAAGGCGATGGACAGTGGTGCCTGCTCAAGATCGCGATCTTCCAGATCAGGGGCTGAGGCAAAGAGAGAAAGGTACAGGCGTGCGAAATCTTTCCAATACGCAAAGACGGAGTCTTCTGTTAATTTTGCGGAAACCGTGTCCAGAAATAGCAGGCCATGACCGGATCCGTGCACAAAAGCTTTTCGCAAATCCTCAAGCTTATCGTCAGCATTTTCTAAATGCAAAAGCCCTTGCGGAGAAACCGTCAAACTCGGCTCTGTAGGTTCAGGGAGAATATTTTCGGTGGTTTTCATCGGTGAAAAACTGTCACGTGAACACAATATCTCAAGGCAAACTCTGACATTGGAGTGTCTTCTCGCAATGTTGATAATGCTACTTTTGTCTTAAAACCGGTAGGGTGATTTTTTCTCGTTCTACTCAATATTATTGACCCCCCTTTGTCATATATAATAGCTTAACTCACTGTCCGAATTTTTAGAACCATCTCTCTTTGACGTTTTTGGCAATCATGTTTTGCGGATAAGTTCACATTGTGCTTTTATCTTCTAGTAAACAATAAGACCATATTTTTTGAAAATATCCTTTGCTGCATCGATTTGCTTTTGTGTCGGGGAGGGTGTGTTCTTCAATTTGTAATCAAGGTCTGTATATTCCCATTTCTTCTCACCCATTTTGTGGAATGGAAGGACATCAACACGCTGAACGCCACCTTTTAGAGACGCGGCAAAACTGGCAACAGCCTCGATGTTTTCAGGATCATCAGTCAGGTTAGGGACAAGCACATAGCGCAGCCAGATGGGAATATTTTTTTCTGTAAGACGTTGGGCAAAGGATAGTGTCGGTTGAAGAGAGCGACCTGTTACTTCTTTATATATTCTCTCAACACCTGATTTTATGTCCAGTAAAACAAGATCTGTAAAGGCTAATAATTTATCATCATCTCTTAAATTAATGTACCCGCTTGTATCTAGAGCTGTGTGGATGCCCATTTCTTTACATCCTTTGAAAATTGCAGCCGCAAATTCTGGCTGACAGAGGGGCTCCCCGCCGCTAAGCGTTACCCCCCCTTTGCCTCGCACCAAATACGATGAGTATCGGCTTATATCATCCAATAGTTGTGTGTGGGGCGTTAATTCTCCTTTTTTCATGTGAAGCATGTCGGGATTATGACAATACTGGCAGCGCAGAGGACAGCCATTTAAAAAGACAACATAGCGCACGCC
>JAGLRU010000274.1 GCA_023136145.1 Alphaproteobacteria bacterium | reverse complement strand
GGATTATTATTTGGAAGGGCTATATATAGCATGTATAACATATATTTCTTTTTTTTCGACAATTTAACGGTGGTGCCATATTGCATCAGGGACAAGAAATGCATATTCTGTGATGATCATAAAGTAACCTATTAAGAAAAACATGGCTAGCAGCAATTTGAAAAAGAACGACTATTCGGCGGCGGATATTGAGGTTCTGGAAGGACTTGAACCTGTTCGGAAACGTCCGGGTATGTATACAGGCATTGTTAATTTAAGATAGCTAGTCATCTCTAAAAAAGTCTCATACGCATTGCATATAAGGGATTCCCAAGACTTTCAGTAAGGAGTAAATTGCAATATATCTATCGAAACGGTTTGAAAGGTTGCAATTTATGCTGAAGGAAAATCCGAAGTTTGACGGTCAGAATGATTTATTTTGTGCTCGGTTGACATCAATTATCGATATGAAACACGAGCTGGCGAAGTTGTTACCTCTTGTGGAATGGGATGTGCTGGCAGACGATCTTTCATCCTGTTATTGCGCGAACAACAGTAGACCAGGTGGCTCGATCCGGCTGATGGCTGGGCTGCTGTTTTTGAAAGATCTGAATGGATTGTCGGACGAGGAAGTCTGTAAAGTCTGGCGCGAGAATCCATACTATCAGTATTTTTGCGGAGAAGAATTTTTTCAACATCGTCTGCCAGTCGAGCCGCCTTCCTTGAGTATTTTCAGGAAGCGGATCGGTGCGAAAGGCGAAGAGCGGATTTTTCAGGAAACGATCAAACTTGGATTGAAAACCGGCGCGGTCACTATGCGCGACCTGAAAAAAATGAATGTCGATACGATGGTGCAGGAGAAGGCTGTTCGATTTCCAACGGACACGCAGCTGTGCCACAAAGCACGCATGGAACTTGTTAAAATGCCAATGAAAACGGTGTTAAATTGCGCCAAAGCTATGTTCGTAAAAGCAGGAATGCGGTGTTTCTAACGAACAAATACATGGCGGCACGGCAGATGAAAAGAGGTCGCAAGATGGCAACTATTTAATCACGATAACCGACAATTGTGAACCGAAATCCTTTTCGCTTTTTAGGAAAGCTCGGCGGTGACTGAAAAAAGATGTCTCGTTCATCAATGTATCTTGACATATATCGTGAACAGACGTGACCCCTAGCGCGTAAAGTTTTTCTGCAACATACCCCGGCAGATTGAAAAGCAAATGTCCCTGTCTGGGAGCCTCCTTAAAAAACCGTTCGTTTGATCTATCCTGCTCAAGAAACTGAATTTTGAAATCATCCCTTACTTCGTAGGAATGCGCTCCGATGCAAGGGCCGAGTGCCACATGGATCGTCTCCGGCGCGGCTCCAATTTTTTTCATAGCCTCAACGGTGGATTCCAGAGTATCGCCAAACGCTCCTTTCCATCCAACATGAGCAGCACCGATAATACGATCTTTTTTTGATGCCAGTAAAACCGGCACGCAATCTGCTGTTATAATGCCTAGGCCGATCCCTTTTTCCGCCGTTACCATAGCATCTCCTTCGGGCGCATTTCCAAATTTCCACGGCTTTTCAACATGGACGACTTGAGCACCATGAACCTGCTTAGCGATCATAAGATGTTCAGGAAGAATTCCCATCACCTCGGAAACTCTTGAGCGATTGGCAAGAATGTTCGTCAATTTATCAGCCGTTTTCAACCCACAGTTAAGTGAGGTATAAACACCGCTGCTTACACCCCCAAGTCGCGTAAAAAAACCGTGTTGAACCCAAGATATATCTTCTAAATCAGATGTCAGAAATTTCATTATCAACCCCCGCTGGCTTGATTATAGCTTTTTTCTGGATCAATGCTATCACCTTGAACAATCGC
>JAGLRU010000273.1 GCA_023136145.1 Alphaproteobacteria bacterium | reverse complement strand
CGGATGCTGCCATTCGGCTGGGATGACAGGTTGTTTTTATTTTAAATGATGTTATCACAACTTTGTTTTTTCAGACTTTCGGATAGTGTTGCGTTGCGGCGTTTGCGGGTGATCTCGACGATCCCAAGCTTCGTATAGCCATGCACCTGTGCTTCGGCGAAATCATCGGTAAAATATTTCGTCAGGGCTTCAAGTAATCGGATGCGTTCGGATTTTCGATCTATATTGATGAAGTCGATCAGGAGTGCACCGCTTAGGTTGCGAAGCTTTGACTGGCGAGCGATCTCGCGAGAGGCAGCCATATTGACAGCAGGGATATTGTCAGCATTGCCCTGATTGATGTCGATGATTGTTAGAGCGGACGTTGGCTCAATGATGATTGTTCCACCGGAAGCAAGTGGAACTCGGCTTTCCTGCAACTTTTCAAGTTCCGTGTGGAGGTCATGTGTGTCAAAAAGACTCTGACCGGCAACTGAGGGCCGGAACAGACGCAGTCGCTTGGAAGTGGCGAGCGCGGGCAGGTGTCTTTTGCTCCAGCCCATCATCAGGTCGAGAATTTTTTTGTTTCCGACATGAATATGTTCAAAATTAAAAGCACCATAGTCGCCCAAAGCGCGGAACAATGCGTTTGGCCCCTCCTTAAGGAGACCGGGTTTACCCTGATTGGCATCTCTGGTGGATAGGATGCTTTTCCATGATTCTTCCAGATACTTCGATTCATGCTCGATTTCCTTATCGGAAACTTTTTGTGCGTGATGCTGGACGATCCAGCCGTGTTTATTTTTCAGCTTTGCTGTCAGGGCGAGTGTTTTCTCGTTTTCGATTCTTTGGGATATGGTCACTTGTCTGGAAGTCGGGCTGTAAACAAGGAACTGTCCTGGCACATAAACCTTCATTGTCAGACGCGGAAGCTTTCCATTTTCGTTCTTCGTGCGACACTTGCCTTCGGACTTGATCTGCGTCAGAATCATCTGCCCGCCGGAAAGCATCTCAGAAAGTCCTGTACGCTTTTCTGATTCATCGGCACCCAGAGTGCGGATATGTTTGGTGGCTAGATATCCGGTGATCCCATCGCCTAGATCCACGAGAGCCGCTTCCAGCCGCATATCAATTTTGATGACTTTGCCGAGATAGATCGACCCCCAGCTCGCCGTCGTGTCCGTTGGATCGACGTAAAGATCGGTCAGCACGCCATCGTTCACAACTGCTGCATAAAGGCGGCCTTCTATGTAATCCGCCAGAAGTTCGAGATCACTCATATTGTTAAGCCTCTGAGCATGTAAATTGTTTCGTGTAGTGGCAACCCGACGATTCCTGAATAGGAGCCACTGATAAACGCAATTAGAATAGCAGCTTGTCCCTGTATGGCATAGCCTCCCGCTTTTCCCTGCCATTCCTTAGTGGAGAGATAGGCGGAAATCTCCTGTTGTGACAGGCGTTTGAATCGAACAACAGAAGTGACGATCCGTGTTTTTTGCTCTCCAGTCGGGGAAATTGCCGAAACCGCCGTTAGAACTTTGTGTCGCCGTCCTGAAAGCAATTCCAGACAGTCGTGAGCCTGTTTCTCTGTTTCAGCCTGCGGGAGTATACGCCGTCCAACGGCGACGACCGTATCTGCGGCCAGAACGAGAAAGCCATTGTGTTCAGCCGCTGATTTTTTTGCCTTGGCTATGGCTATGCGTCGGACGTATGTGGCAGGAAGTTCTTTTGGCAGAGGAGTTTCATCGATTCCGGTTGGAACGACTAGATCAGGCGTGATCCCGACTTGCTTCAGCAACTCAAGCCGTCGTGGAGACGCTGAGGCTAAAAGAAGGGGGATGTGCGGAGACATTTATTTAAAACGGAAAATGATACGACCCTTGGTGAGATCATAAGGAGTCATTTCAACTGTGACTTTGTCGCCTTCAAGCACGCGAATCCTGTTTTTTCGCATCTTGCCGGAACTGTGTCCTAGAATGATGTGATCATTATCCAGTTTTACACGGAACATGGCGTTCGGAAGTAGCTCCAGAACGATTCCGTCAAAAGTCATTAAATCTTCTTTTTCAGACATGTTTTTCTTTCATAACTATCTTCTGCACCATCTTGTAGCACATGGAGTATGTCATGGTCAAATATGGAGTGATTTCTCATAATTTTAGCTATAGCGACGACATCGCGGAGGGCTGATGCAAGGCAGGGAAGTGCTTGCTTCTCTCAACGGATGAGAGATTATTCCACCATAGACATTTTGTTGTTTTTGGCGAGGTTGCGGTTGTAGTCGATGACGAAAGTTAGAAATTTGTCAGCAGGGATTGGCTTAGTATATTTGAAACCTTGCACCTCGTCGCAGTCTTCTTCTCTTAGGAAATTTTCATGATCGATTGTTTCGACTCCTTCGGCTATGACTTTCAGGCCGAGGCTGTGTCCGAGGGTGATGATGGCTTTTGTGATCATGCGGTCGTCAATATTCATAAGAGAGTTGCGGATAAAGGACTGGTCGATTTTGAGGCGGTCAATTGGAAATTGGCGCAGATAGCTGAGTGAGGAATAGCCTGTGCCGAAGTCGTCCACAGCTATCTCGACTCCCTGTTGGTGCAACTGATGGAGGATATCGATAGTGGTCTGCATATTTTCCATGAACACGCTTTCGGTGACTTCTATCTCCAGCCAGCGCGGTTCCAGCTTAGTTTCTTTTAAGATGTTTGCGACCAGACTTGTGATGTCTCCTCGGTGAAATTGTACTCCTGAGAGGTTGACGGCGATGCGGAAAGGAGGGATTCCTTTTTTTTGCCACATTTTGTTTGTTTCGCAGGCTGTCTTTAGGACATATTCCCCGATTGGGACGATTAGCCCGGATTGTTCTGCTACCGGAATGAATTCGACGGGAGAGATAAACGCGCCGCCCTCCTTGCTGGAGTCCGGACGCCACCATCTAAGGAGTGCCTCGGCACCGATTAGCTGACCTGTCTTTAAGTTGAACTGTGGTTGATAGTGTAAGTGTAGCTGTTTTTGATCCAGAGCGTTGCGCAGGTCGCGCAGCATCTGGAATCTTTGCTGGACGGCGCGGTCGAAATCTTGCGAATAATACCGAACCGTATCGCGACCTTCCGCTTTGGCGCGGTTGAGGGCTATATCAGCGTTTTTCAGGATCGTATGCGCATTGACTCCGTCATTGGGGTAGTGTGATACGCCGATGGAAACGCGGATCTGAAAATTTTCATGAAGAATGTTCACAGGCTCTGTCATTGAGGCGAAAACTTTTTCGACCAGCACGGAACTGTCTGGTTGATCTGGCTTCAGGTGCGCCATAATCATGAATTCGTCTGCACTGGCACGGGCTATGACGGCGTTTTTGGGAAGAGCTTTTACCAGTCGCTTGCCGATGGCCTCCAGAAGTTTGTCTCCAATTTCATGACCCATTGTGTCGTTGATATCCTTGAAGTGGTCAAGGTCTACGGACAAGACCGCCAGAACATCATCTTTTTCAAGTAGTTTGTGTTTGATGTTGTCTTCCAGCTTTTCTAGGAAGTATGTTCGGTTCGGCAGACCTGTAAGAACGTCGAAATAGGCGAGCTTGTGGATCTTGTTCTCCGTCTGAATGCGGAGGCGTTTTAGGTTGCTGGCATTTTGGCGAATCATGTCGTTGGCGATATGGATAGCCATGCCAATTTCGTCGCACATTTCCTTTTTTGGTCGCTTGATATTAGGTTTTTCAGGATTCCTAGCGGCGTTCAGTAGGTTGTTGCGCAGGAGAATCATTGGTTCCAGCAGCCACAGGCTTAAGACCAGCATTAGAACGCTCGTGACGAATCCAGATAGTAAAAGAAGGATTAGCAGGCTTTGATGGATATAGCTGACGACGCGAGGTTCTACGCTTGAGGCATTCAGCTTGACGATGATGTTGTAGGGGCGACCAATTTCGCCCGGCGAAAGGAGTACCTCATAGTGCAGGTTGTCAACGGAGCGGTAGCCGGAGAGCATGCTACTGCTGGTTTTTGGCTGGAGAAGGATGGGTGCACCGTAATTCTGAATTGCGCTGCGATCTAAGCCGTAAACGGTGATTCCTTCAATCAAGGTATTCGCAAGTAGCTTCTTAACGGATTGTTTAGATAGGGGTGAGATCATCTGTTCTTTGGTATCGTTGAGGGAGGAAACTAGTGCCGTGCGTGCGATTTCCCGAAGCCCTTCCAGTTGTTCTTTTTCGTATGGATTGACGGTGAAAAGTAAGACGGAGGTTTGTACTAGCAAAATGGTTATAAACACCGTTATGGTGATGCGCCAACTGACACGGTTTTCCCAAAGGCGTGATGGAGAGTACACCATGTTTAGCCAGTTTCTGGCTGGAGCTGTTTTCGGATTTTTTTCTGGCGAATCGTCTATTTTTGACGTGACCATGTTATGTTGATCTGGACTATTCAAAATCCCCCCGATGCCTTTGAAGGAAGGCATTACAACTTTACCTCTAATTCTAAGCTAATTTATTTAAAAGTGTGTGTAGAGGTGGAGTTTTTTTTCGTTTATTTTTTTTTGCGGACGAGGCGTTTGCATATCTTGTTGATTTACATAGACCTTTTAAGGTCTTGCAACTCAAGGTTTCGTGAATTGTTTTCAGTGAGTAGGTGGTTATATAGCTCAGACCAGAATGGATTGCGTGCTGTGCGGTGTACCAGCTGAACCGCCGCTCTCAGTGTTTGTAACAGGAGCGGGAGATGGCGCGGACTGAAAAACAGGAGCTGATGGTGGTGCCTGTATGGTCGGAGTTTCAATGGTCGGAGCATCGACTATTGGCGTTGTGTTGTGTTGAGTAACTTGTTGAAGTGCTTGTTTTTGTGCTATTTGGAGCTGTTCGGCGCGTTTGAAAGCTTCTATTTGAACCTGCGTTGGGAATTGCTGCATAACCTCGCCTGTCTTGCCAGAACGATATTCAAGGATAGCTACGTTTTGCAGGTTGTCTACGCGAATGCTGGAAATGACGAAATCAATGTCGGCAATTTGCAGGGAGTTTTCGGAAACAGAAACACACGCATCCTGAGGCGTGAACCTCGGCATTGTGCTTTGCATCGTCAACATGTTGATAGCATCAACCATCTTCTATGGCTCCTATCATCCCCGTAACTAAGTCAGATCTTCCTAGAATGCTGACCTAATACTACTAATTTTATAATAATACATATTACGATTGTATGCAAGTAAATAGCGCGTTAATGATTAATTAATAGATTATTTACTATTTGTTTACTACTTGATTACTCTGGAATGCTTATGACGATTGTTAAAATAACCTATAGAAAACAATCGTTTGTTAAGTGTTATGGTGTACATGTTAATAACGATCAGGCAAAATTTGCCTAGTTCGAAAAAATAGCTTACTCTGAAAAGCGTGGGGTTTTGGGTTTAGCTTTTTTATAAACGCCCGGATTCTGTTTTTTGACGTGATCTAAAAGCAAGGGGGCGTGATGTGGATGCTCTTTTTGAAACACTAAAGAACTTGGGTGCTGGACGTCTTGCGGTGATGCTGCTGACGTTTTTTGGGTTGGTGATCTTTTTTATTTTCATTGCCGTCCGATCCAATGCGCCGGGGATGACTCTTTTATACGGTGGGCTGTCAGTCTCTGATTCTACTGAGATTGCGGCCAAGCTGGATATTGTCAAAATCCCTTACAAAATCAGCGAGGACGGTTCTTCGGTGACGGTTCCGCAAAAAGAAGTGGGCAAGGCTCGCATTTTGCTGGCGCAGGATGGTTTGCCTCATCAGGGCACTGTTGGTTATGAAATTTTCGACCAGAAGCAATCTTTCGGAACGACTAGCTTTGTGCAGAACATCAATCAAATTCGAGCCTTGGAGGGAGAGCTATCTCGGTCTATAGGGACGATCACTTCCGTTAATAGTGCGCGCGTTCACCTAGTTTTGTCGCAGCGTGAGTTGTTCAGTAAGGAAAGCAGGCCTGCGAGTGCCAGTGTATTTCTGCACCTGCGTAATGTTACGTCGATAGGTCGGGAGCAGATTCAGAGCATTCAGCATCTTATCGCAGCAGCAGTGCCGCAATTGAAAGCATCTAATGTTGCCGTGATTGATCAGAACGGTAATCTGCTCGCTCGAGGTGATGATGATGAAAGCGACAATACCTCTGCCCGTAGTGGTGAGGAAATGAAGCAGAAATATGAACGGCGCGTAGCGCGATCAATAGAGGATATGGTTGGGCGGATCGTTGGCTATGGCAGGGTTCGTGCCACTGTTGCGGCTGAAATGAATTTTGATGTCGTCAATCGCAATTCGGAATCCTATGATCCGGAAGGTCAGGTTGTAAGGTCTACACAGACGACCAGCGAGGAAAATGTAGATAATGCGGGTGCGGGCAATGCCAGCGCGGTGACCGTTGAAAACAATTTGCCCGGACTTCCTGTTGCCTCTATGAGATCTCCAGAAAATATCCCCGCTAGCAAGAATAACCGTACCGAGGAAGTCACCAACTTTGAAATCAGTAAAACTATTGAAAATTTGGTGCGTGCCAGCGGACAGGTGCAGAAAATTTCCGTTGCGGTGCTTGTAGATGGACGCTATGAGACAGATGCCAGTGTAACGCCTCCGGAAGATGCTCCCGAAGGCTGGCAGCCTCCACAGAAATATATACCACGCGATCAGGCTGAAATGGACAAAATCACTAGTCTTGTTAAATCTTCCGTTGGCTACGATGAAGATCGAGGTGATACGCTTCAGGTTGTCAATATGCAGTTTGCTGAAGAAGTTTTAGTTGAAAAAAATCTTAAGGATGACGGCATGATAATGGGCTTCCAGAAGGCTGATTTGCTGGGAGTTGCTGAGACTGTTACTCTTAGCATTGTTGCTATTCTCGTTATTCTTCTGGTTTTAAGGCCACTCGCCACGCACATTGCCCAGACTTCATTGAGAGCACCTCGTCAAATTGGCAGTACGCTCGCGGAAGAGACGGCTCTGTTGTCAAGTGGAAGACAGGCGCAGATCGCCCCCCCTCCGGAAAGTAATGAAGAAAGTGAGCTGGAGGCCATGATCGATATGTCGCAGGTGGAGGGAAAGGTCAAGGCATCCTCCGTTCAGAAAATTAGCGAACTGGTGACGAATCATCCGGGTGAAACGGTAGCCGTCATTCGTTCTTGGATGTCACAGGAGAATTGATAAATGCGCGTCCGTGAAGATTATCGTACCCTGAATGGTGCCGAAAAATCGGCCATCTTGCTGCTTTCTCTTGGCGAGGATCATACGGCGAAGATATTCAATCAGCTTGACGAAGATGAAATTATGCAGATTTCGCATACTATGTCTTCTCTTGGTAAAATCAGTGCTAATGTGACGGAACGGTTGTTCGTTGAATTCGCCGAAAGTATGAGTACGACGAATTCCCTCGTCGGCTCACTTGACTCGACTGAGCGTTTATTGGCTCGCGTGCTTGGCAAGGACAAGGTCGATACAATCATGGAGGAGATACGCGGCCCCGCAGGTCGCACCATGTGGGAAAAGCTTAGCAACGTTAACGAGGATATTTTAGCCAACTACTTGCAGAAGGAATATCCGCAGACCGTTGCTGTCGTTGTCTCGAAAATTACGCCGGAACATGCTGCCCGCGTACTGGCGATGCTGCCAGAGGGCTTTGCGATGGAAGTTGTAATGCGGATGCTTCGGATGGAAGCCGTCCAGAAGGAAGTCCTAGATGATGTCGAGCGTACGCTTAGGACGGAGTTTATGTCGAACTTAGCTCGTACCAATCGACGCGATTCCCACGAAATTATGGCTGAAATATTCAACAATCTGGAGCGCGCAGTTGAGACGAAATTTATGTCTTCTTTGGAGGAGCGCAATCCGGATTCTGCCGAGAAGATACGCAGCCTGATGTTCACCTTTGATGATCTTGCCAAGCTTGATCCAAGTGCTATGCAGACGATCATCCGTAGTTCAGACAGAGAGAAAATACCAATGGCTCTGAAGGGAGCTTCCGATGCTATGAAGGATCTCTTTTTCTCCAATATGTCTGAACGTGCCTCTAAGATGATGAAGGAGGACATTGCCGCGATGGGTCCAGTTCGCCTTAAAGATGTCGAGGAAGCACAGCAGAGCATTGTTTCTGTAACCAAAGACCTTGCCGACCGCAGTGAAATTACCATTGTGACTTCGAAGGATGATGATGAACTTATCTTCTAGGAAAGATGGAACAGGGTAGATGACCGACATGAAAAAATTCCTGTTCGATACTAACGACTTTAATAGCATGAAGTCGAAGGTTGATATTGAGATATACACCGAAGAGCAGATGGTGCAGGCCAGAGCTAAGAGCTTTGAACTTGGCAGGGTGGAGGGATTGAAAGATGCTAGGCTGCTTCAGGAAGAACGTCTTGCCGAGCTTCTCCAGAAAGCTTTGGGGATCGTTGATGAACTGGCGCAAGAGGAAGAACGCCGCGAGGTGGAAAAATGTATCGGGGCAACGAAGCTGGCCATACGGATAGCACATAAGCTTGTACCAAAATTTGCAGTTCAGTACGCTCTACCCGAAATTGAGAGTGTCGTTATAGAAGCAGTGGAAGCAAGGCAGGACGAGCCACGCATTGCTGTGATAGTTCCGTCCGAGCATCTTGACGCGCTTAAAATCAGGATGGATGCTCTTGCTCTTGAAAAAGGATATGCGGGGAAAGTTATTTTACTTGCTGATGATAGCCTTCTTTCTACGGATTGTCGTGTGGAATGGGCGGATGGCGGTATGGAACGACTTTATGAGAGGCTCTTTACGCAGATCGAAAACGAATTCACCAAGTCCATCGCTTGCATGGAAGCTATTTTAGCGCATAACGAGAAATGATAACATCAACAGGAGGCAAAAGAAGCCAATGACAAACGATCCTACCCAGAGCGTCGAATTTGAGGAAATGAAGCCAAGTGAAACCGTAGAGACTCGCAAAAAGGATATTGACGCGATTTACGACATTCCCGTGCAGATTTCAGTTGTGCTGGGAAAGTCCACTATGCAGGTGAGTCAGCTTTTAAAGCTGGGGCGTGGTGCGGTCGTAGAGCTTGACCGCAAGGTTGGTGAGGCCATCGACATATATGTGAACAATCGGCTTGTCGCTCGTGGCGAAGTGATAGTCGTCGAGGATCGTCTGGGCGTTACGATGACAGAAATCGTGAAATCGGATCGGGCGTAGTAATTTTTTGTTATCGGAGAGGATGACGCATTATGCGCCTGATGATTATCGGTAGCCTAAACGGGCAAATCAGTACCGCCGGCAAGATCGCAGTCGGCAAGGGTGCGAAAGTGTCTCATGCCGAAGATGTTGAGCAGGCTTTGGGTGCGCTTCGCTCCGGCAAGGGTGCCGATCTTATCATGATGGACGTGAAGCTTAACATCGCCGACATTATCGGGCGGCTGAAGGCTGAGCGGTTTATCGTGCCAGTCGTCGCTTGTGGTATAGGTACGTCTGCAGCCAGTGCTGTAAAGGCCATCAAGGCGGGCGCACGTGAATATATTCCGCTTCCGCCGGATGCTGAATTGATTGCAGCCGTTCTTCAGGCAGTGACTGAAGAAAACAACACGATGATCGCGAACGATCCCTCAATGAAGGCTGTTCTGCATCTGGCTGACAGGATAGCACCTTCCGATGCCACTGTGCTTATCACAGGAGAGTCTGGTACTGGCAAGGAAGTCATGTCCAGCTATATTCATCAGAAGAGCAAGCGTGTCCGGGGGCCTTTTATTTCTCTGAACTGCGCTGCCATTCCTGAAACTCTTTTGGAATCGGAGCTTTTTGGTCATGAGAAGGGAGCTTTTACCGGAGCTGTTGCGCGTCGTATTGGTAAATTTGAGGAAGCAAACGGCGGAACACTACTGCTGGATGAAGTCAGCGAGATGCACCCATCGTTGCAGGCAAAGCTGCTTCGCGCCATTCAGGAACGTGTGATTGATCGTATTGGCGGTGCAAAGTCTGTCAAGATAGACATCCGTCTTATCGCCACCAGCAACCGCGATTTGGAAGCTTGCGTCAAGTCTGGTCAGTTTCGTGAAGACTTGTATTTTCGCCTTAATGTTGTAAGTCTGCCACTGCCTGCGCTGCGCGAACGTCCATCCGATATACTGCCTCTTGCTCGGTTTTTCGTTACCAAATATAGCGAGCAAAACGACATTCCGATAAAGAAGATTTCCGAATCCGCCGCTAAAAAGCTAACGAATCGCCATTGGCAAGGCAACATACGGGAGTTGGAGAACACCATACACCGTGCCGTCTTGATGTCGCAGGATGAGGAAATTGAGTCCGCAGTTATTCATTCTCCTGATCAGAAAACGTCTGTCGTTGAAAAAGTCGCGGAGGCTGTCACCGAAAAAACGGCAAGTAGCGATGCTCCCATGTCCTCTTTTGTTGAGCGTACTGTTTCTGATGTCGAGCGTGAATTGATTGTGAATACATTGGATCATTGCCTTGGCAATCGTACACATGCGGCTAGCATTCTTGGCATCTCAATCCGCACGCTCCGCAATAAGCTGAAAGAATACGGCGAACGGGAATCTGCTCATGGCTGAAACTACGGCACCAGCGATAGGCAAAGCATCAACTGGATACAGGATGAAAGGAGATGTGGCACTTGCGCTTGGCATCGTTGCCATTCTGGTCGTACTGATCTTGCCTCTGCCGACATGGTTGCTGGACATCTCGCTTGCGCTCTCACTTTCTTTCTCTGTTTTGATTTTGATGACGGTGCTGTTTATTGATCGTCCTCTGGACTTAAGCTCGTTTCCGAGCATTCTTCTGATTTCTACGATGATCCGTCTATCGCTTAACCTCGCCTCCACTCGCCTGATTTTGGCGAACGGGCATGAGGGTAAGGATGCTGCCGGGCATGTTATCGAGGCCTTCGGCAGTTTCGTGATGCAGGACAATTTCGTCATCGGTGTTATCGTGTTTTCCATCCTTGTTATTGTCAACTTCGTTGTAATCACGAAGGGTGCTGGTCGCATCGCAGAGGTCGCTGCGAGGTTCAGTTTGGATGCTATGCCCGGTAAGCAGATGGCTATCGATGCTGACTTGTCTGCTGGCATTATCAACGAGTCGGAGGCAAAAGCGCGTCGTTTAGCACTGGAGCAGGAGAGCGGATTTTTCGGAGCTATGGATGGTGCTTCCAAGTTTGTGCGCGGAGATGCAATCGCAGGGCTGTTGATCGTTTTTATCAATATTATCGGTGGTATTGTTGTTGGTGTGGCGCAGAAAGACCTCGGCTTTTCCGAAGCTGCCGGAGCTTATACTTATCTGACTATTGGCGATGGTCTTGTTACGCAGGTTCCAGCACTGATAGTCTCCGTAGCTGCTGGTCTTTTGGTATCGAAAGCTGGTGTTAAAGGTTCCACTGATAAGGCTATTTTTGCGCAGTTAAGCAACCACCCGCAGGCACTTATTTTAAGTGCTGTTCTTATGACTGTGTTGGCAGTGTTGCCGGGAATTCCAGCTTTCCCTTTTATGTTGATGGCAGGTACGGCTGGTTTTTTCGCTTACAGCGTAAGGGAAACTCGGAAAAGTGAACTGGCAACGAAAGTTGAAACTGAAAGGGTGGAGCAAGCTAAAATACCGGTGGCGGAAGAGCCGATCTCTAGAGCACTGGCTATCGACACTTTGCGGATCGAGTTAGGCTATGGTCTGCTGCCGTTGGTCAACAGTAAAGAGAAAGGAAAGCTGACCGATCAGATTAAGGGGCTTCGCCGTCAGTTGGCCGAGGATATGGGTTTCATTTTGCCTTCTGTTCGCATTCAGGATAATCTGCAACTGCCTGCCACAACGTATGTCGTTCGCATCAAGGAAATCGAGGCGGGGAAGGGTGAAATTAGCCCAGATATGTTGCTCTGCATGAATCCTTCCGGCGACAAGATTGATCTTCCCGGCGAGGCTACACGCGAACCTACCTTTGGTTTGCCTGCTATGTGGATTAGTCAGGATTCTCGGGAGGAAGCTCACTTCAAGGGTTATACTGTTGTTGATCCTTCCACCGTCGTCACTACGCATATTACCGAAATTATCAAGGACAATATGTCTGA
>JAGLRU010000272.1 GCA_023136145.1 Alphaproteobacteria bacterium | reverse complement strand
TGCTTGCCGCGTCTCCAAAAGTCAAAACATTATCCGTAACCGTTCCTAAAATCACAGTTAAGCCGTCAGATATATAGGCCCCGGCAATATAACTTGCCCATCCTCCGGTAGTATCAGTAGACGCGTCGCGGGTAATCGCGATTTGAGTCAGGTCTATCCCATAACCGTCAGATCCCGAATCCGTAATTCTAAAATCAAAGATATTAATCCGTTCTCCTGAACTATCTACCGTAGAAGCAATATCCGCCGGTTCTAATAAACTACCTGCTTGCATTATCCCGTCAGAAGGCGCTAAACTAAACACAATCTGATAAGAATACACATCCGTTCCAGACCCGCCCGAAGCCCTTAAGTAAATTGACTCCGGATAACTATATTTTATTCCGCTAAATGTTGCTACGCCGCCGGATACAATCACCTGCAAAGAATCACCGCTTAAAACCCCATTACTAACCGGGGTATAAGTTCCGCTGGTCAGCGAAGCCGAAATAGTAATCTGATCAGAAGCGGCAAACACAGGATTACCATATTGATCCGCCACCGCGACCACCGGCTGCTGCGCCAGGTTCGTGTTAGTCAAACAACTTGTCGTAGGCTGTTCATAGAACGAAAGCTTACTGATTGCCCCCGCGCTAACCGTAATAATATTAGAGGCTATATTTGTTCCGGTTAAATCAGAACCCGCGGCAGTAATCGCGGTATCCTGCGCCCGGTAAAGCGTGGTATTTAAAACAGTGGTCGACACGCCGGCAGTAAAAGCAACATTGTTTGTCCAGATGTCAATAGCTGAACCATCCGGGGCATCAGCAGTCCCGCTTAAAGTATAATTAATTGCTTTAGTCCCGCTATAACCATCTGCCGGAACATCCGCTCCGTCGCATAAATTATCATATAAATCCATTGCTCTGAGTTCTCCTAAAGGAAATTCAATACCGGCCAGAAAATCTCCCGCCGGAATAGGGATATCCGCGCTGAATTTAAGATACTTAGCAGAACCATGCCCTACCACAATGTCCAGATCCTGGCTATCCGAAGTAGTTACCGTAGGGCTTGTTGGATCATTCATGGCTTTGATATGCACAGTTTCAACATTATATACCTTTAATTCCGTAGTTGCCGCGCCATTCGTAAACTCAAGCAGCACTACCGAACCAAATGCTACGTCCACGCTGTTATTATTCGAGCAAGTCGGTATTACCTGGGATGGAGAAGGCGAGGCATTAGCTCCGCCGAAGTATATATTCATCTGGGTTAAATCTGTTTTAGGGTTATTCTCCACGTCATAGGCCGTAACTGTAATTACTCTCGATTCTCCGGATGACATTATTGAGTTATCGCCGGTAACTGCAAAGTAACTCAGTCCTCCGGGGATAACACTTATATCTAAAGTATCTGAAACCACCGACAAGTCCTGGCCGCTAATGCGGGTAACGGTAATCGTAGGATCGCCAATAGAAGTGTCCCGATAGTAAAAAACAGCAGTATTTGAGCCGGTGCTAATAGCGCGGCCGGTAATCGGATTGGCGCCTAAACTGTCACTATAAAAACCACCGGTACCGCCGGCAGTTGTTTGCACAGAAAACAATGTATCCGCCGTTACATTACTAAGATTGCCATACTGGTCTTGAACCGTAACAGTAAAAACAGTGGAAACCTCTCCTGCCCCAACCGAACCCGGGCCGGTTAA
>JAGLRU010000271.1 GCA_023136145.1 Alphaproteobacteria bacterium | reverse complement strand
CATCGCCCTTATCGACAACACCATCGGCGTACCAACCATGACCGCCCTCGGCTTTAGTTTCGGCATCACTCCGCCGCCCGATCCCGAATTTCAGGTTCAGGTAGGCACTCAGCCACCCGTCACCGTATCAATTGCTCCGGCAGATACTTCCGTCGAGCTTCTTGCTGCACTCAATGCCATTCCTGGATTGACGGCATCTCTCAACGGCCTTGGACAGCTAGTGATGATTCCAACGGACGGCGGAGATCTTAAGACTATAGATATATCTGGAACCCCACTTGCCGCGATGGGCGTGGAATTTACAAACATTGCTCCAACAGCCTTCCGGCAAAACAATCTGGGGACAGACGGTTCCCTATCTACGGGGCTTTTAGCCAACAGCACGCTAGGAGATTACATCAGCAGCATCATTGCCGCCCAGAGCGAGGAAGCCCACCTCAACCAGAACAATCAAAACATGGAAAATGCCTATCTACAAACACTTGAAACCCGCAACGCAAACATCTCCGGTGTCAACATCGATCAGGAAATGTCCGATCTTATCAGAATTCAGTCAGCCTATTCAGCATCCGCCAAAATGATTTCGGTGACACAGAAGCTTTTTGACGAACTAATGAGCGCGTTTCGATAAATGATCAACGCAGGAGAACTACCATGACCATCAGCTCAAATGTATCCTTCTTCGCACAGTCGATATCTCAAACTAATCGCCTGAATAACCTGCGCTCCACGCTAGACGACTTGCAACGTCAGATCACCACCCAGAAAAAACACGAAACATTCAGCGGCTTCGGCACTGATTCTCTCACCCTGCAACGCCTGAGAAGCTCACAGCCACTGTTGCAAAGCTACCTCGACAATATCGACAAAGTTTCAAACCGCATGAACCTGATGAACGAAGCCATGTCAACGATCTCAGAAATGGGAAACCAGCTTGTCACCGCCATCCATGTTCAAAGCCAGAGCGGACAGGAAGGTATAGAAACCATCAATCAGCTAGCGCAACAAAGTCTGCAATTCGTCGAGGATCTGATAAATCAGACTCTGGACGGACATTATCTGTTCGCAGGATCGGATGTAATGAGCCAGCCCTTTATCAACGATACCATCCTCAATTCCAATTTCAAAAACGAGGTGGACATCTGGCTGGCCGGTGGGCAAACCAATGCACAATTGATCGCCACAACCAACGGCTTCACATCCGACAACCTTGGGCTAGCACCGGGACTAGCAACATCTGGCAACATAACAGCTCGCATCGACCAAAACATGGACATTGATTACACCATCAAAGCCGATGGGGACGGATTCAAAGAGATTCTTCGCGCCCTCACCTTCGCCGCAAATCTCAAGTATCCTGACCCTGCGACAGACGTTGCGACCCCCGCGCAGTTCGACGAAATCCTCAACAATATTCTCTCCATCATCACCAACGGCGTGCAGGAAATAAACAAAACCGCCCAGCAGCAAGCAAGTAAATTCGATCTGCTCAAGAGCATCAGGGAAAATCATATAAGCGATCTGAGCATGGTCACCTCACAGATTGACAAGATGGAAAACGTCGATACGACAACCGCCCTTGTCACCCTTCAAACGCTGCAAACACAGCTTACTGCGTCCTATCAGATCACAAAGATCGTCAGCGAGCTTTCACTAGTCAATTTCATGTAGATATGAGACATATTCAAACCTATAAATCATCACTCCCGCTTCACGCAGGCATGACAGTGACGATGAATATTTCAAAATGAGTCTGGAGACTAAAAAACCACTCAGCGATCCATCGCGAGGCGGGATAGTTTTTCGATTTCTTTCTGCACCATCTTTTCGATGATGACGGGTAAATTCTTATCAATCCAGCTTTTAATCATCGGTCTCATCAACTCGCGGGTCATATCTTCCAAAGTAACCTTTCCAGTATGACCACTAGTCTCCTCGACAGCGATATTCCCTGCCAAAAGTTTCGAGAGCGTTTCAACCGCAATATCTGCCGTTTTTACTGATATCAAAGCGTCTTTTTCATCTACCATTGGTTCATCTGTCACTGGTTTTTCCATCATTTCTACCTTCGCAAGCATCTGCTCTTCTGACTTCACATCTTGCTCTGGATTAACCTTGTCAACCAGATCCAAAACATCCACATCGACATCTGGGACAGGCTCAGGAGCAGACTTAAGAACAAGATCAGAATCAGATTCAGAAACAGGCTCAGAAGCAGGCTTAAGAACAAGATCAGAATCAGGTTCAGAAACAGGCTCAGGAGCAGACTTAAGAACAAGATCAGAATCAGGTTCAGAAACAGGCTCAGGAGTAGACTTAAGAACAAGATCAGAATCAGGTTCAGAAACAAGCTCAGGGATAGGATCAGGAACAAAATCAGAATCAGGAACAGGTTTTTGCTCAATTGGCGCGAGGACGACAGGCTCTTGAACTACATCCGATGGTGGTGGTGCGGCTTGTGAAATATCCAAGGGATTCTCCTCTGTAACAAGCTTTTCATCGCCGTCAGTATCCTCAGAAATAATCTGGCGAATAGATTCCAGAATTTCCTCGATAGACGGCTCCTGCTCTGTCTTTGTATCTACCATTGTCAAGTATTCACTCGCTTCATTAGAAATAAGAATACTCGAAAGGTTAAGATATTGTAATTGAAAAAGCGAGTCAGTTTATTCACCTATCACTGGAATATCTTGTATCCGTAACTACGGCTCCCCAAAACAGCAGCCAGACACTTTCAGAAAACGGTGTAAAATATATAGCCTGATTTATGGACACTTACTCAGCCAGCACCTTAGTCGTCTGCTCAATAATTTCTTCAAGCGTAAAAGGCTTGCTGATAACTTCATGGGCTAAGAAATCCAGATTGTGTGCACGCTGACGCTGGTTGGCGTAGCCGGACATCATCATAATCTTAGTATCAGGGAAATCCTTAGCTACCTTCAGTGACAAAGCGATTCCATCCAAATCCGGCATAACTATATCCGTCAGTAGCAGGTCGTACTTCCTTATCCCCAAAGCCTCCAGCGCAGAATTACCGTCCGCCACCGCCGTCACCGAAAAGCCAGCATATACAAGAGCGCGTTCCACGAATTCGCGAACGGAAGGCTCGTCATCCGCCACCAAAATCCATTTACCGCTGTTATTTCTGTCCGCCGTTGTCATGGGTATCCTCCTTGATCCTCACTAACACGCACCTCGACGGAGAAACCCTCCTTCGGCGTGTTCGTCAGTTGCAAAGCGACCGGAACCACATCCCCGACGGCGATCCGCACATCGGAAGGTCTGAGCTTCCATTCCTTTATCACACCATCCCGTGCGTTTTTCAGGATCAGATGCAGTGCCGGAGAATTGATCTCATGTTCTGTTATATTGGTCATTTTCCCTTTAACAACAAGTGCCTTGTCCTGCCTATCCATCTGCCTCTCGACAACGAGTTCGCTTATTCTAAGCCCCTCACCCGGAGCCTCGGTTGCAAACCCGATAGTTTTATACAACAGTGACATTTGCGGCCAATGACGCAGAATAGGCTTTTGCGCAAGAAAAACGACCGTCAACGTCAAAAAAACACACA
>JAGLRU010000270.1 GCA_023136145.1 Alphaproteobacteria bacterium | reverse complement strand
GGGTCTAGAAGCGCGTCCGCGCGTCTTATAACTCATATGACGGCAGGACTGCCTACCGGATGCCCGCACGAGGCGGGCATGACGATGTTTTTAGATATTTTAAATAAATCTGGAACCTAAGAAATGAACGATAAAAATCTAATCAACGCCTGCGTGTTAGGCTTCCCCGTTTCCCATTCCCTGTCACCGAAGCTACACAGATTCTGGCTTAAAAAACACGCCATTCATGGAGCCTATACGTCAATGGCCGTAACGCCAGAGCATCTTCCGCAGGCACTGGATATTCTTGTCGAGCGCGGGTTTGCAGGCTGCAACCTAACCATACCACTCAAGGAAATCGCCCTTTCCTCAATGGACGAACATGACGAAAGCTGTCTAATGTCTGGTGCGGTTAATACCGTAGTTATCCGCGATGGAAAAAAAATCGGCTATAACAGCGACGGCTTCGGTTTCATGGAAAGCCTGAAAGCACAGCACCCTGACTGGGACGGTACGCGCGTTGTTATTCTCGGCACTGGAGGCGCGGCGCGTGGGATCATCGCCTCCTTGCGCGGCAATGGCGCGAAGCAATTTGTCCTTATCAATCGCACACGGGAAAAAGCCGAAAAAGTACTCTCGTCCTTTAAGATGAAAGAAACGACTATTGTCGATTGGGAAGACCGCACCACCGCGCTAAAAGAGGCAACACTACTGGTAAACTGCACCAGTCTCGGCATGACAGGCAGTCCCCCGCTGGAACTGGAACTTTCCAACCTGCCGAAAACAGCGACAGTCTGTGATATCGTTTACCGCCCATTAACAACGCATCTGCTCTCGGATGCACTTCAGCGCGGAAATCCGGTGACCGAAGGATTGCCAATGCTTCTCCATCAAGGCAGACTAGGATTTCAGCACTGGTTCGGAGTAGATCCCGCCGTCACGCCGGAGCTTTATAATAAAATGAAAGAAGGTATCACTTGATCGTCATCGGTCTAACAGGCTCCATCGGGATGGGGAAATCAACGGCATCTGAGATGCTGCGCGATATTGGCATTCCAGTTCATGACTCAGATGCAACCGTCCATGATCTTTTGGCACCAAACGGAAAAGCCGTGTCCGCAGTCGGAAAAAAATTTCCAGATGCTGTCAAAACGAATGAATTAGGAGAATCTTATATCGACCGCCAGATACTTGGAAAAAATGTATTCACCGACAACCAAAAAAAGAAAACACTGGAAGAAATTCTGCACCCAATGGTATGGAAGGATAGCAATTCCTTTATTGAGTTGATGAAAAAGAAAAATCACCAGATCATCGCACTCGACATTCCTCTGCTTTTTGAAACTGGATTGGAAAAGCGAGTTGATGTCACACTGTGCGTCTCGGCTCCACCGGAAATCCAGCGTCGTCGTGTGCTGGAACGCCCGAATATGACTTCCGAAAAATTCGACCGAATCGTAGCGGAGCAGCTTTCGGACGCGGAAAAATGCAAGCGGGCGTATTATGTGGTTGATACTGGTAAAGGTTTCGATGATATACATGAGCAGCTTGTGCAAATTGTCGAAATGCTGAGTATAAAAAATATTCAAAATTAAAATTGAAAAAGGTGCTAAAACATAACCATGTCACGAGAAATAGTCCTAGATACAGAAACCACTGGTCTCGAACCCGCTGAAGGCCACCGGATGGTCGAAATCGGTTGTCTGGAGCTAGTTAACCACCTACCGACCGGGAAGGTGTTCCAGACATACCTAAACCCGCTGCGGGATGTCCCACCGGAAGCAGTGCGCGTACATGGCTTGACAACAGAATTCCTCAAGGATCATCCGCTTTTTACTGAAAAAATAGACGCTTTTCTTGAGTTTATCGGCGATGATACGTTGGTCATCCACAATGCCGAATTCGACATGAAATTTATCAATGCAGAGTTAAAAACCGCCGGATTCAAACCTCTGATGATGGACAGGGTGATAGATACACTGCCCATAGCGCGGCAAAAATTTCCCGGACAACCAGCCAACCTCGACGCACTCTGTCGCCGTTTCAAAATCGACAACTCGGAGCGCAGTATCCACGGCGCACTGCTTGATGTCGAACTTCTGTCTGAAGTATATCTGGAACTGATAGGCGGACGGCAACATGGACTCGGTCTCGGAAGCGAACTCGCTACCCAGCAGTCACAAAAACTGAATGCCCGTATCAAGCGTCAGAAACGCCCCGTCCGTGCCTTCCCTCCCAAAACGGAAGAACTGGAAGCACATAAAGCCCTGCTAGACGAAATCAAAAACTCCTTGTGGCGGTAGAAGCTTAAACTTTGCCACTGTTACATCCCTAGCTCTTCTGGTCAGAGAGACGAAAAGACTCGGTTGTCGCCTTACCATCTGCGGATACGGTAATTTTCTCAATTTTAGCTTGAGCCTCCTTCAATTTGCTCTCACAAAGTTTTTTAAGCACCATACCGCGCTCATAGGAATCAATGGACGACTTTAAATCCGCTTCCCCCGATTCTAGCTGGCGTACGATCTTTTCCAACTCTGACAAAGAATCCTCAAAACTGAGATTCTCAGAATTCGCTTTAGTCATAATTTAAAATCCTTTTCTGCACAGCACATATCATCACCAAAATTAACACAATCCTAAATTTTTCGTCACACAATACTACAGATGAACAGCAAATCTTATAAAATCTGTTTCATAACTTTGTCCTGTAATATCGGAATGGAAAAATTGATAATAGACAGGTCAGAGAAAAAATCACACAATGCAACTCTATGTTGAAACAAACTTAAAAATGGGAGATTAAAATGAAGTTTGGTGAAGCAATTAATGTACACCGTGGATGGAAATTGAAACTCACTTCTTATCTTAAAAAACCAGACGGTTCCTTGAAAGCCGATGTTGTTAGCTGTGACGACAAATGCGAGATGGGACAATGGATTCACTCTGCAGAAGCAGCCAAGTTTTCTTCTACGCCAGAATTTGTCACCATGAAAACGGAACATGCTCGTTTTCACAAGGCAGCTGGTGACATCATCAGAAAAGTTGATAGCAGGCAAGACATAACAGAAGATCTTGCCCTCGGCTCCGATAGTGAGTTTGGTGTAGCCTCATCCACCGTAGTTGCTGCAATTATGGCTATGATGAAAAAGATGTCTAAGTAATTCAGATTGACAGAACGCGCACTTTACTTTTAGAGTGTGCCTGAATGAAAAAGCATCCTACAAAAATTTGGTCTCTAGAAGAGATCAATGGTATTTATGATCGTCCTTTGCTTGACCTCGTTTTCGAGGCAGCAGGGACGCATCGTAATTATCACACGCCAGGAGAAGTGCAGCTTTGCACCCTGCTCTCCATCAAGACTGGTGGTTGCACGGAAGATTGCAAATATTGCTCCCAATCCATCCACAACAAAGCGAAGGTGGAGCGGAAGCCTCTGATGGGGGTGGATGATGTCCTAACTGCCGCCCGTGCCGCCAAAAATTCTGGTTCTACACGTTTTTGCATGGGTGCTGCGACACGCGAAATCAAAGACGGACGCGGATTCAACCGTGTGCTAGATATGGTCAAAGGCGTGAGAGCGATGGGAATGGAGGCCTGCTGCACATTAGGAATGCTAACGGAAAATCAAGCGAAGAAGCTGAAAGAAGCAGGACTTACTGCTTATAACCACAATCTTGACACGTCCAAAGAGCATTATACAAACGTCGTCACCACCCGCACTTATCAAGATCGTCTGGACACCATAGCCAACGTCGCAAAGGCAGGGATTTCATTATGCTGCGGAGGTATTATTGGGATGGGGGAAAGTCGGGAGGATCGAATCAGTATGCTGCACACGCTGGCAAGCCTCGATCCTCAGCCCGAATCTGTGCCTATCAACGCTCTTGTGCCTGTTGACGGAACTCCTTTGCAAGATGCTCCACCAATTGATATATTTGAATGGATCAGAACTATTGCTGTCGCTCGCATCTTAATGCCAAAAGCTATGGTGCGCCTTTCCGCCGGACGGCTTTCCCTGAGCCGTGAAGCGCAAGCTTTGGCGATAATGGCTGGTGCCAATTCCATTTTCACCGGCGAAAAACTACTGACCACACCTAACCCGCAGTGGAACGAAGACTCAGAGATGATGAAAGCTCTAGGACTCACACCGCGCCCACCGGAGAAGGATTCACACCATGACTCGGTTTGCAGGTGCTCTACAACAGCTTGAAATTGAAAACCGTCGCAGGTCTCTTCGTCCGTCGGGTGGAATTGATTTTTCCTCGAATGATTATCTAAAGCTTGCTGAACATCCAGCACTGAGACAGACGATGCTGGAGTGGGCAGAACAAGGCGGCGTTATTGGTTCTGGAGGCTCACGGTTACTGCATGGCAACCATCCGGCTCACGAAAAGCTGGAGTGTTTTGCAGCTCAGTTTTTCGGTGCGGAGAAAGCACTGTATTTCGCCACCGGATTTCAAGCCAACCACGCACTTTTCACAACACTGCCGGAGCGTCGCGATATTGTCGTTTATGATTCACTAATTCATGCGAGCGTACGAGATGGAATCAAAGGGTCTTTTGCCCACGCCATCAAATTCCAGCATAACGACCTGAACGACTGCGAAGATGCTCTACGAAGCGCACGGGAAAAAGCGGAATATCTGTGGCTGGCAATCGAATCCGTCTACAGCATGGAAGGGGATATTGCGCCTTTATCTGACTTCCATGAGTTGTGCTTGAAGTATGACGCTTATCTGATCGTTGACGAAGCTCATGCCACAGGAATTTTCGGAGCTTCCGGGCGCGGCGTAGCAGAAAGTCTGCCAAAAGAGCACAGAGTCACCCTACACACAGGCAGCAAAGCACTTGGAGTGGCTGGAGGTCTAGTTACTGCTCCAGCGGAAATCATTGATTATCTTATCAACAAGGCTCGTCCTTTTATTTATTCAACCGCGCCACCACCAGTACAGGCAGCACTGCTTCACCGCGCCTTAAAACTGGTCGATGAAGAACCGGAACGCCGTAAACATCTGATAGCTTTGCGCGATCATGCTAATAAGGTTCTGCCCGTCCCCGCTTCCGCAACACAGATTATTCCGGTTATTCTGGGCGATGATAAACTAACGCTGGAAATCGCAGCTGAATTACAGAACGCCGGCTTCGACATTCGTGCCATCCGCCCACCAACTGTGCCGGAAGGAACGGCACGACTGCGCCTTTCGCTTAATACAGGGCTTGACGAAAAAACTCTGGACACTTTGGCGGAGTGTTTGACAACGCTTCTGAACTCCCATGATGTCATTCCGACAGAGCAAAGCGACGAGGAATCTTGTCAATGAATTCAATGACAAATAAGTTTGGAGCATAATGACAAAAAGATATATCATCACAGGCACAGATACCGACATCGGCAAGACCATATTCGCAGCCATGCTTACACTTGCCCTGAAAGGCATCTACTGGAAACCAGTACAAGCCGGAACTGAAGAAATGACTGACACGCAAACAGTCAAAAAACTGACGTGTCTGCCGGATGACCATTTTCTTCCAGAAACGTATATTCTAACGAACCCCCTATCGCCCCACCGTGCGGCAGAACTGGATGGAAAAGAAATTGATATTGAATCCCTAAAACTTCCTGACACCCCTTCCCCTCTTGTTATCGAAGGAGCGGGCGGGCTGATGGTCCCTCTTTCTCGCAAGGCATTGTTTATTGATGTTTTCAAAAAATGGAACCTACCCATCATTCTCTGCGCCCGAACATCTCTGGGAACAATCAACCATACGCTGCTCTCAATTGAAGCGATGAAAAGCAAGAAATTGCCGATTCTCGGAATCGCTTTTATCGGCTCTGATAATCCAGACAATATGCGCACGATTACGGATTTTTCCGGCATCAAAAATCTGGGACACCTGCCACTTCTGGAAGTACTGGAAAAAACATCACTTGAAGATACATTTAACAAAAATTTCAAAAAAGAGGATTTCATTTATGTCTAAAATCTGGCACCCATTCACTCAGCACGCTCTAGCAGAGCCTCCTATTTCCGTCGCACGGACAGAGGGAGCGTATTTTTACACAAAAGACGAACGGAAAATCCTCGATGCAATTTCCTCGTGGTGGGTAAACACGCATGGTCACTGTCACCCACATATTGTAAAAGCAGTTCAGGAACAAGCAGCGAAACTAGATCAGATAATTTTCGCCGGATTTACGCACGATCCTGCTGAAGTACTGGCGGAAAAGCTGGTAAAGATTACACCAAAGGGTCTCGAACATGTTTTTTTCTCGGATAGCGGTTCTATTTGCGTTGAAGTCGGACTAAAAATGGCGATTGGTTTTCATCATCACTCAGGAAAGCCACGCAAGCGCATTCTAGCACTCGAACACTGCTATCACGGAGATACTTTCGGCTCGATGGCACTTGGAGCGCGTGGAGAGTTTAGCGACATCTACGAAGATTTCCTGTTCGATGTCACGCACCTTCCTTTCCCTGAAGGTACGCTGGAAGCTCTGGAACGCGAGCTAATCGCAGATCCGGAAGGTTATGCAGCATTTGTGTTCGAGCCGATGGTTCTAGGCGCGGGGGGGATGCTGATGTATTCCGCCGACCTACTGAAAAGCCTTTGCGACTTGTGCCGCAAACACGGCGTTCTTCTGATCGCCGACGAAGTTATGACGGGCTGGGGACGGACGGGAACCATGTTCGCCTGTGAACAGGCAAAAATCGAGCCGGATATTCTCTGCATGTCGAAAGGAATCACGGGAGGCTTTCTACCTCTGGCAGCAACGCTATGCGTACCTAAAATTTACGATGCTTTTTACGCTCCCGACCGCCGCAAGACCTTCTTTCACTCATCCTCCTACACAGCCAATCCACTAGCGTGTGCAGCAGCAGAGGCAAACTTGGAAATATGGGAGAAAGAACCCGTCATGGAACGTATCAAGCTTATCGCGGAAGAACACAAAAAACACCTGACCAGCTTTGCCGAGCGAGATGACGTGATGGGAGTCCGGCAAGCCGGAACCATCGCCGCGATGGATATTGTTACAAACGATAGCGGATATTTCTCCGATCTCGGCTCCGTTCTCTATAAATTTTTTCTGGAGCGCGATATTTTGTTGCGCCCACTTGGCAACACAATTTACATCCTCCCGCCCTACTGCATAACAGAAGACGACTTAAAGAACATCTATGACACCATACATGAATCCCTCGATTTTATCGGGAAGCTCAAATCATAAAAATCTGACCGTTTTTCTTGACTTATGGTTGATAATATGCAAACTTACTATCAGGTTTCAACCAAACTCGGATTTCAGAACATGCCTAACCTTAGCGAAAAAATCTCAAACGTTTCTGCTTTCCTAAAACAGGAAAACTTCGCCGGACACCCACTGAAATATGAAGGTGATACTGCAGTTCTCGTTATTGATGTGCAAAATAAATATTGCAATCCAAAAGGTTTTCGTGGCAACAAAGAAACAGACGATGTTTCAAAACGCATCCAGTTAATGGTGCCTGAATTCAGAAGTGCCGGAGTCCCTGTCTATGTCATTTATTACTCTAAGGAAGGGAAAGGCGCTTCCGAGATTAATTTCTACAAATTCAAACCAACATCTGATGACGTGTTGATTGCAAAAAAAGGTGACTCCGCATTTAAAAGCAGTAAAATCAAAAAAGTTTTAAAAAAAGACAGAAGAAAATCGTTACTGGTCTGCGGCTTTAATCTTAATGCTTGTGTGAAAAATACTGTTATAGATGCTCGCGAGAACGGCTTTAACGTCAGCCTGTTAAGAGATTTAACCGGCAATGACAATGAATGTTGCCCTAATAGGACAATAAGTCACTTGATAGAGATGCAGGACGAAGGCGTTGTGATAGAACAATCAAGCAAAGCCCTTAAGCGCATCAACACACAGAAGAACGCGGCGGCAGTTCCTGCTATATAATCTGATCAGGTTTTATCGGGAAGCTCAAATCATAAAAATCTGACCGTTTTTCTTGACTTATGGTTGATAATATGCAAACTTATTATCAGTTTCAACCAAACTTGGAATTCAAACTATGCCTGACCTTCTCCAACAAATCTCATACGTTTCTAATTTTCTACGACCAATAAATCTCGTCAAACAAACTTTTAAATATAAAGGAGATGCTGCCCTTCTCGTTATTGATGTACAGAAAATATTTTGTGATCCAAAAAGCTTTTTTGGTAACGAGGAAACAAAAACTGTTTCAAAACGTATCCAATCAATAGTGCCTAAATTCAGAGATGCTGGTGTCCCTGTCTATGCCATTTATTTCTCTGAGAGAAATAAAGAAATTTCCGAGATTGATTTCTACGAATTCAAACCAGAATCTGGTGACGTATTGATTGCCAAAAATGAGAAATCTGCATTTAGTGCCACGAATAGTAACATCAAAGAAATTTTGAAAAAAAACGGAATAAAATCATTACTAGCCTGCGGCTTTAATCGTAGTGCTTGCGTAAAATATACTATTACAGATGCCCGCAAAAATGGATTTCCAGTTTGCTTGTTAGAAGATTTAACTGGCAATGACAGTTACTTTAAAACTAATGAAGTAATCGACCCATTGAAAAAATTAAGAGAATTGAAAAAAATGCAACAGGAAGACATTATAATAGAACAATCCAGTAATGTTCTTAAAAGTATCCACAAATATAATATGTCGACGGTTCCTACTATATAATTCGTTCAAATTTTATTGAAAGCCCCATCAAGTGAAACTCCATGGGGCAAGCCCCATGGTATCACTCTGATTCAAGCTCCGCTTGTCCAAACACCCGCTCCACTTCGTATCGCCCTTTATTTGGACGCACTTCATCCACGGGGCAAGCCCCATGGTTTTTTCGTGCCTATAAAGGTAACTTCTAAAAACTTCACAACGGCAGCCGTATCACCACTTTTAATCCCCCATGATTGCTTTTTTCCAGGAAGATTTCTCCGCCGTGTCCATGAATAATATCCTGCGCAATAGACAAGCCGAGACCAAGACCGCCAGTTTTAGGATTGCGGGATTTTTCAAGGCGGTAAAACGGCTTAAACACTTCATCGCGCTGTTCTTCGGGGATGCCGGGGCCATCGTCATCAATAAAAATCTCAACCGCCTCCGGCTGTTCGTGCGCATCCACCCAAACATTCTTTGCATATTTGCAGGCGTTGTTGACTATGTTGGTCAACGCTCGTTCCACCGCTACTGGTCGCGCCATAAGCAGCAACAACCTTCCCTCATAACACGCCTCGACAACAGACCCCTGCTGACGCTTTGAATTGCCAACAATCCTCTCCAGAACGGATTTAATATCCACCCTTCCAGTCTCCTCGTTTCCCCCACCTCTTGCAAACGTCAAATACCCTTCCAACATCTTTTCCATTTCATCCATATCTCGCCGCAAGTTATCAACCTCCGGCACATTTTTCATCATGGCGAGTTGCAACTTTATACGCGTCAATGGCGTGCGGAGATCATGCGACACACCCGCCAGCATCGCAGTGCGCTGCTCAATCTGACGACGAATACGATCACGCATATCCAAAAAAGCCCGTGCCGCCTGCCGCACTTCCCATGCCCCTTCCAGCTTGAATTTTGCAACGTCCTGCCCCTTACCAAATTTATCAGCAGCAACAGCAAGCCTGCGGATCGGTCTGATCTGGTTCCGCATAAACATGATAGAAACAGCCATCAGAATAATGGAACTACCAATCAGCCATAGAATAAAAACATACGTCGCGGGACTGGTAAGGCGACGGATATAACTGCTGAATTTAAGGACGCGATTGTCAGCAAGCCGGACATTCACTTCAAATCGCTTATTTTCCGGATACGCCGCAATAGTAAAAGGATTATCAAGATTTTTCTTCAAAACCTTCTGTAGCTTGTCCTCAACGCTGTTCCATGTCGGACTTTCGGATCGTCGAGAAGGAGGGATTATTCCACTGCAACTTTCAATGGTCACTTTTAAATCAAGACTTTCCAATGCCGAACGAACGATCCTGCTAATATCAGCCGGAGAGTACGTCTGACTTATCTGGTCAGCTATCATATCTATTTCCCCAGCCAGAGCAAACGCCAGCTTGTCACTCATGCTGTCCCAATGGCGGTAGATAAAAATATAAGCAACTATCATCTGCATCAGCAAAATCGGCACGACAATAATCATCAATGACCGCCCGTACAGCGTACGGGGCAAGATTTTTTGCCTAATATCTTTCCACCTGTGCGCCATCATGTATCAGGCCACAGAATATAACCCTTACCACGCACCGTCTGAATGTATTTCGGCAGTTTTGGATCTTCTTCAAGTTTTTTTCTAAGACGAGTGATCTGAACATCAATAGTGCGCTCGGCGGAATCCATTTTGCAAAGCTGCGCCAGTTCCTCACGTCCCACTACTTCGCCTTTTCTGCCAGACAATGCCTTCAACAACGTATGTTCCACTTGCGTCAAAGGCAGACGCTCTGAATCGTCAAACAATTCTCCACGATCAAAATCCAGCGTCCACTTGCCGAACCGGATCACCTCACTCTTAACAACAGGCGCGATAGCAATACGTCGCAAAATAGCATATATGCGAAGCAAAAGTTCTCTAGGCTCAAACGGCTTGGCAATATAATCATCAGCTCCCGCCTCCAGCCCTTGAATCCGAGACTCAATTTCTCCCAAAGCAGTAAGCAACAATACCGGTGTCATTAATTTTTCTGCTTTCAGAGACTGAGTCAATTCCAAGCCATCCACTCCCGGCATCATTACATCCATCACGATTAAATCGTATTGCAGAGATTTCAGTTTCTGCCGCGCATCTTCTGAATCAATCGCCGTTGTCACCAGAAAATCATTTTCCGTCAGAAATCGCGAGAGCAGCGTCCGCAAACGCTCGTCATCATCCACCACCAGAATATGAGATTTCTGGGCAAAGCCGGAAAGACTGCTGATCTGCTCCTGTATATTAGTCATAACATACCTGTGGTTAAAAGGTTAGGTAGTGTCTCCACGCTAAATATTCTATAGTAAAGTCTGAGGTTCAAATTTAAACAGGAAACTAAAGTCATGGCAATGCTCCCCTACGACGACCGCGATGGATTTATCTGGATTGACGGTAAAATGACACCTTGGCGCGAAGCAAAGGTACATTTTCTTACAAATACCTTACAGTACGGAAGCGGAGTGTTTGAAGGAATCCGCGCATATAACGGAAATATCTTTAAGCTCAGAGAACACGTCCTGCGCCTGATTGAAGGCTGCAAAATTATGGATATGAGGCTTCCTTATACGGAGGAAGAAATCAGTAACGCCTGTCTTGAATCCGTAAGAATCAACAAAATCTCCAATGGCTATCTCCGCCCATTAGTCTGGCACGGCACAGATGATGTCGGCATCTCCACGCATAATATCAAAACGCACTTAGGAGTCGCAACGTGGGAATGGCCTAGCTATTTCAGCGTAGCAGATCAAGAAAAAGGTATCAGTCTAAAAACATCTCCCTGGCGTCGTCCGCCTGCCGAATGCGCACCCGTACATGCAAAAGCATGTGGGCTATACATGATAAGCACACTCTCCAAGCATAATGCTGAAAACGCTGGATACACGGATTCACTAATGCTAGATTACCGTGGTCGTGTTGCTGAATTGTCCATTGCCAATTTCTTCACAGTGAAAAACGGTGAACTCCATACGCCGGAACCCGGCTGCTTTCTTGCTGGCATTACCCGCAGCACCGTCATAGACCTTGCGAAGAAAAACGGGATCAAGGTTTATGAGCGCGTGATTATGCCGGAAGAATTGAAAGATATGGATGAATGCTTCGCCACCGGCACCGCATCTGAAGTCACCCCCATCGGCAAGATTGACGACATAATTTACAAACCCGGCCCCGTCACGAAATTACTAAAAGCTGAGTATGAAAAGCTGGTGAGGATGCCTTCCGATACACTTTAATTCTTCGTTAATAGATAGACGCTAGAATGATGGCTAGGAGTCAAGTCAGGAGAATCTCATGGAAGTTGCTGCCCTCGCCCTTCAGCAAGCCAGTCTGCAAACAAACATCGCTATGGCTATGATAAAGCAAGGTGCTCAGACCGAGCAATCTCTAGTCAATATGATCGCTCAGACAATACAGTCCTCCCCGTCAGGCGGGCGTGGACAAAGCCTCGATATTACGGTTTAACCCGCCTCATTTATTCCAACCCTAAACGTTAAACCTGAATTTAGACGGTAAGTAGCTGTTTTGTCTGATTTAATCTACTTTTTTCATAATACTCATTGTAACACTAAAACGGCATTATCTGGGTCAACCACTAAAAATTTATCAATACCTTTAATTCTTTAATAGATTTTTGACAGTTTAGTTTTATAGAGCAATCCATAAATAAATTCTTTAGCTGTTGGGAAAATCAACTTTTTCAACTTTTTCAAAACCTTTAGTTTTTAAAAATTTCATATTGTAAATAAAATTACTAAAAGCATCTGACGGATCTATATTATCAAAGTTTATTACGTCCAGTGTGTCCCTAAGAATTATAGCTGAAATAATCAACTGGTCTTCTAAATGCCCAGTCTTTGTATTTACAGCATTTGAAACAGCATTTGCCCTAATCATATCCATAGGAATAACACCAAAAGTTTCCCGTACAACCCGAAGCAAAGCACTACAAACGTAATCCTGATATATGTCCATCCTTTTGCCTTTGGCCATTTTCTTTGTTGATAATGTGCCGGATTGTCTTAGCCCATAATCTTTTTCTGGAATAATGTCTTCCAAAGACGATACCTTTAAATACAAATCAAGTTTCATATCGTCAGACACTTTAAATTTTACGTCTTGGCCAATTGGTAAATCAGCAATATCAAGATATTCCTGTAAGGCTTCTAACAAAATTTTTCCGTCAATTCTGATTTTCTTGAAAAAACGTTGCTTTTTATCACTTTCATCTTTTCTTTTTTCATATTCGCTAATATTGTGTGCATGATCAATTTCATCTTGAAAATTCGCTTGATAAAGCTCCTTTTCAAGCTTTTTCTTTCGCCAATCTCGAACCTTCGGCAACCTATCAATCAAAAGTGGTTTTAAGTTTTGTAATTTTCTATTAATCGCATTAGTTAATGGAGTTTTATTTTCAGGCTTTTGTAATTCAGGTTCACTAGCAATATCATCCCAATTAAATTTAGCTCTACATTCCTGATGTAAAGAAACTATTTGTTGCAAATAACATTTTTGATTATTAATTACCGCTCTTGCTTCTTTACGTTCAACTTCCTTTAAGTTTTCACGTTTCCTTTTGTCTGCTTCACGTGATTGTCTATTTAATTCCGCATTAACGCTTCTTAATGTCCCTTTCCAACCCATAAAAATCTCACATCTATTTTCTTAACAACTTATATATTTACAAATTAATAATCTACTTGTATCAACAGTACAAATATTTTGGTCTCCGTCCTAAACATTAAACCGAAACAGCATAATATCACCGTCTTTGACGATGTAATCTTTACCTTCCGAGCGCATTTTTCCGGCCTCTTTTGTCGCCTGTTCACCTCCGATAGTAAGGTAATCTTTCGTGTCCATAGTTTCGGCACGAATAAATCCCTTCTCAAAATCGGTATGAATAACTCCCGCCGCTTGCGGTGCTTTTGAGCCACGCTTTACCGTCCATGCCCGCGCCTCTTTCGGACCAGCAGTGAAGAAAGTAATAAGATCGAGCAGCTTATATCCAGATTGAATCACACGGTTAAGACCTGGTTCTTTAAGTCCGATAGATGACAAAAATTCCTTTTTCTCATCCTCATCGACAAGCTGCGCAATTTCGGATTCAATATCCGCGCATATCACCACATATTCCGCGCCCTGCTCTTTCGCCATTTCTGCCACGCGCTGCGTATACTCGTTGCCCGTTCCAGCATCCTTTTCCAGCACATTGCATACATATAAAACAGGTTTCGATGTCAACAATTGCAACTGCTTGAAATATTTCACTTCATCATCAATGTTCAGTTTTACGATACGCGCTGGCTTTCCATCATGCAGTAATTCCAGCGACTCCTCCATCACACGCGCCTGAATGATAGCTTCCTTATC
>JAGLRU010000027.1 GCA_023136145.1 Alphaproteobacteria bacterium | reverse complement strand
CGAGACCACTCAAACCCGTTGTTCTGAATGGAATACTCCTGAATCAAATCAAGAGCTTTTCCCAAACAGTCCTTAGGATTAAAAGGCTGTGATTCTGCCATACCTTATGCTCCATACCTGTTGATATAGGTATGATTATACAGAACGTTTATCAAAAAATCCAATAAAAATAAGTAACTGTGGGGATACGCTTCAACCAATCTTCTCCGGCGGCGGGATTTTGTCGAGGTTTTTTTCGATATCTTCCATAGACAAGACTCCTCCCTGCGCCCCCATACCCTGACAAGAAAGAGCAGCACCGACACTGGAACAATGCAGTGCCCGAAGCCAGTCTCGATCCATCTGAAGGCACGCCGCGAAAATCCCGCAGAAAACATCCCCAGCACCAGTCGTATCCACAGCCTCGACCGGCAGTGGAGCTATGGCGTAAAGATCGCTCCCTCTAGCAGCGACAGATCCTTTAACCTCCAACGTGATAATGCAAGTCAGATCACCCTTCTGTGCAATCACTCCGGCAAGCAATCGTGGATCGTTTCCAGTGATGCCAAGGTTTTGAGCAATCTGCACAGCCTCGATCTCATTGACGATCAGATAATCAATGTTTTTCAACTCCTCCAATGGCAGGATTCCGGCGGGAGCAGCGTTCAGAATAGTAACAACTCCTCTGGCACGCGCACGAGAGAGAACAGAAAAAGTCTCTTTCATCGGCACTTCCATCTGAGCTAAAACGATATTCTTAGCCGTCATGATTTCATCCGGCACCTGATCCGATGTAACCTCCAAATTTGCACTGGAGGCAACAATGCAAAAATTTGCACCATGCGCATCGACTGCAATCGTTGCACATCCTGTTGGCCGATCAGAAATACCAATACCGCTAGTCAGGATGCTCTGGTGTTTAAGGTTGCTAACGCAGCGTCGTCCAAAAGAATCATCCCCTACCTTGCCAACCATAGCCACTTTCGCACCTACACGCGCCACTGCTACGGCCTGATTGGCTCCCTTACCACCCGGACTGCTAAGATAGTCGGTCACGCACAATACCGTCTCACCGGACTTAGGAAAACGCTCCAACGGCATCATAATATCTATATTCAAGGAACCAAAAACAACAATCACTTTTGTATAAAAACCCCACTGCATGTAATATTACTTAAAACTTGCATTTCAGCTTAAATCCAAGCTAAACAGATTGCTACAACCTTTATCCTGCGGGAATGAGATTTTATATTATGATAAGTCAATGTTTTTTGCAAAATCTCCAACCTGACGAAACAATGACAGAATTGCATACCAGTACTGATAATATACCAGCAGAGGCGCAAAACTGCATTCTTATGATCGGAAATTTTGATGGCATCCATCTCGGTCACCGCGCACTGATCGAAAAAGCACTTGATCTTGCTGCTAAAACACGAGTTCCTCTAGGGATCATCATATTTGAACCACATCCCCTTCAGTTCTTCCAACCATCGGCAGAGCCTTTTCGCCTGACCCTATTGCCGATGAAGAAAAGACTACTGGAAGAACTTGGCGTAAATCATATCTTTGTCATTAAATTCAACCAGAAATTTTCCCTGATGAACGGAGATGAGTTTATAGAAAACATACTGGTTCAACAGCTTAAAACACGACATCTTGTTGTGGGGGAAGACTTCGCTTTTGGTCGGGAAAAATCGGGAACTATCAAGGCTCTCGAAAGTGCCGCAACCAACGGAAAATTCGGACTCAGCGTCATAAAACTAAGCCTGTCCGCACAAGGAGAGACATACTCCTCAACCGCCATCCGAATGCTGCTGCGAGAGGGGAACCTACGTGACGCGGAAAAACTTCTCGGCTGGCCTTGGCAAATTGAAGCACCTATTGTTTCTGGGGACAAGCGCGGACGTTGTCTCGGTTACCCCACCGCCAACCAGAACATTCCAGAATATGTACGCATTCCTTATGGCGTTTATGCCGTTAAGGTACAAATAGAAAATGAATCATTATGGCGAAACGGTGTGGCCAATTTCGGCATTCGTCCGATGTTTAAAACTACGCATCCAATTTTTGAAACTTTCATTTTCGACTTCAAACTTGACATTTATGGAAAAATAATGCGCGTCCAGCCTGTGCAGTATCTACGCCCGGAACTTTCATTTCAGGGAATCGATGCCCTGATCGCCCAAATGAAAGAAGATTGCATCGCAGCCAAGGCTGTGTTGAAATCTATATGAAGATGGTCGCAATATTAAATAAAGGAACAAAATGACACACCATCCCTCTGCCGGAAGATACTTCATTCTGGGATTTGTCACAATATGTGCTATCATCCTCACTGACCAATATACAAAATGGCTGGTGATAGAGGCCATATTGCGTCCTGATGGGCCAACAGGTGGGGATTTCATAAACTGGATCACAACTCAGCAAAAAATCGAATTTTTCAGCAACGAACGAGAAAACTTCAAAACTATCGTACTGACACCATTTCTAAGTATTGTGATGGTCTGGAATCAGGGTATCAGCTTTGGTCTCCTGAGTACCGGCTCTCAAAGCGTGACGCTGGCATTAATTGCTCTTTCCCTTATGATCTCGATACTAATGATCTTATGGCTCGCGCTTACCAACCGGAAAATAGTGGCCTTTCCATTGAGCCTGATTATCGGCGGTGCACTGGCGAATGTCATAGACCGGGTGCGATTTGGTGCTGTCATTGACTTCATTGACTTTCACAACGGAAAATACCACTGGCCAGCCTTCAATGCCGCCGACAGTTTCATAGTCCTCGGAGCGATGATTCTGATGTGCGTAACTTTGTTTGGTAAAAAAGATAATATCTAGAAAATAAAGGAAAAAACAATGAGAACCGAAAACAAGTTGCTACTGATTGCTCCGGTTCTTGCCGTGGCTCTATCCGGCTGCGCGTCCGTCAAGAGTGAACTGGGAGTTGGACGCAATTCCCCTGACGAATTTATGGTAATCAAACGCGCCCCCCTAACTCTGCCTCCAGAATATACGCTGCGCCCTCCAGTAGCTCCCAACAAAAGCAAATCAGCTGAAGAAACCGCCGAAAAAACTAGAGCAGCCCTTATGGGAAAAACAAAAACTAGTTCAGCGGCAAAAGGCGCGGCAGAGAAAGCCCTACTAGACAAGATCGGAGTTGAAACAGCTAACACGGATATTCGCAGGATGATTAACGATGATAACGGGTATATTTCCATCGAGAATCGCACTGTCGCCGATAAACTAATTTTCTGGGACGATGAACAACACTCTCCTAATAATATTCCAGCCTCGGTCGTGGATCCAAAGGCTGAAACGAAACGCCTAAAGAAGAATCAAAAAGAAGGCAAACCAGTCAACACTGGAATCGTTCCAGTGATTGAAAAGAAAAAAAGCACTCTCGACAGGATTTTCTAAGAACATCAAAACATTTTACGTTGCAAAAACAGCTTTCTAATTTAGCAATTATTGCTAAACTTATATTAGGAGACTCGTTAATGCGCAGAAGATCACAAGAGACTTGGTCATCGGGAACTTTCATTTTAACTACAGATACAACAGTCGCCGTATTATCGCACACTGTTAAAACTGACTCATTAGCACAAGCTGGTCTCTCGACCTTATACGCACGATCTGACCAAATTTCCAGAAAAAATCATCTGCCACAATCTCAAACAAATTGTTAACTGATATTTCCCTAGTGTCCTAATAACCAAGCATCGTCATTCCTTTAATGCGAAAGAAAGCCTTTATAATCATTCCTGAATTTTATTGATAAGCATTTTCTTCACACCACACCTGCCCTCGCGAAGGCGAAGGATGGGGCAACACTCTCAATAAATTTGGAAATGACTATAGAAAACAGCTTTCTACCACACAGACCCCGCACAGCCCTTTTCCTTGCCGTCAATTATATCCGTTTCTGGCGTTTCAACTTTGGGTGCTACGAGAACATTCTCGCTTTCCGCAGCCTGAGCCTCAACTGCCGCCGCCTCCGTTGCCGCCTTTGCTCTTGCCGCATTCACAGCTAAAGCATCTGCATCGCGTTCAGCAGCAAAACGTTTCAGTCTATGAACGAAGGCACCAGTACCCGCCGGAATCAAACGACCTACGATTACGTTCTCTTTCAAACCAATGAGTCTGTCAACTTTGCCATTGATAGCAGCTTCTGTCAGAACACGCGTAGTTTCTTGGAACGATGCCGCCGAAATAAAGGAACGTGTCTGGAGACTTGCTTTGGTAATCCCCTGAAGCAACGGCGCACCTTTCGCAGGGCGTTTGCCCTCCTCGATTACCTTCGTGTTGACTTCCATCAGCTCTTCGCGGTCAGATTGTTCACCAACTACAAACGTCGTTTCTCCAGCATCCACGATTTCGACTTTTTGCAGCATCTGGCGAATGATGACCTCAATATGCTTGTCGTTGATCTTCACACCCTGCAAACGATATACATCCTGAATCTCGTTGATAAGATAGTCGGCCAAAGCCTCTACCCCCATCACAGCCAGAATATCGTGTGGCACCATACCACCATCGAGAAGAGGATCACCCTTGCGGACATAGTCGCCTTCATTGACAGCAACATGCTTACCTTTCGGAATTAGATATTCCCTCGGCTCGCCCTTGCCATCGGTCGGATTCACAATGATACGACGCTTGGACTTGTAGTCCTTACCGAATTCAACCTGACCATCGATCTCGGAGATAATGGCGAAGTCCTTCGGACGACGCGCTTCAAACAATTCAGCAACACGTGGCAACCCACCTGTAATATCACGGGTCTTGGATGTCTCACGCGGGATACGAGCGATAATGTCTCCCGCCTTTACATGCCCATCGTTTTCAACGTTCAGAAGTGCTCCGACAGGCATATAGTAATTAGCCTCGATATTATTAGAAAGCTTGATAACCTTTCCTTTGGCATCAGTAAGCATGATCCGAGGTTTCAATGACGTACCCTTCGGCTGCTGTCTCCAGTCAGTAACGATCTTGGCGGAGATGCCTGTAGCTTCATCCATTTCATCACGGACAGATATGCCCTCGATCAAATCTCCGTAAAACACGATACCGTCCTTTTCGGTGATGATCGGAACTGTATACGGATCCCAGTCTGCAAGCCTGCTTCCGCGCTCTACCTTGTCCCCGTCATTGACGAGCAGTTTTGCGCCATAAGGCATACGGTGATTGGCTTTCTCAAGCCCCTGTTTATCGAGCAAGACAACTTCCGTATTGCGTCCCATAATGATCTGAATGCCCTCAGAATTAACAACAACATTCTTGTTACGAATTTTCACAGTTGAATCGAAAGCTGCCTCTACAGATGACTGAGCCGCACCACGTTGAGCCGCACCGCCAATGTGGAACGTCCGCATAGTTAGCTGAGTACCTGGTTCACCGATAGACTGAGCCGCCATAACACCAACAGCCTCTCCAATGTTCACGTCTGTGCCACGCGCAAGATCACGCCCGTAACACTTGCCGCAAATGCCGTTGTTCTTGCCCTTACAAGTCAGAACAGACCGGACTTCAACGGAATCAATTCCAGCAGTTTCAATCTGCTCGGAGGAGACTTCATCAATAATAGTAGAAGCACTAACGATCAGCTCACCTGTCAGCGGATCATGAACATCCTTCGCCGTTGTACGTCCAAGGATGCGCTCCGAAAGACTCACAATCACATCGCCACCCTCGATGACGGGGCGAACGGTGAAGCCATAATCGGCTCCACAATCCACTTCAGTGATAATCGCGTCCTGCGCGACATCAACAAGACGACGCGTTAAGTACCCAGAGTTTGCAGTTTTCAGAGCCGTATCCGCCAAACCTTTGCGAGCACCGTGAGTAGAGTTAAAGTATTCGAGAACCGATAGACCTTCCTTAAAGTTCGAGATAATCGGAGTCTCGATAATTTCACCGGAAGGTTTCGCCATCAAACCACGCATTCCCGCCAGTTGGCGAATCTGCATAGTCGAACCACGAGCACCAGAATGTGCCATCATAAACACAGAATTCATGTACCCATGCGACTCCGGCTTTTCAATGACTTCCATCATCTTCTTCGTGACATCGTCAGTGCAGCCTGTCCAAATATCAATAACCTTGTTGTATTTCTCACCCTTAGTGATAAGACCGTCCTGATACTGTAACTCAAACTCCTTAACACGGGCGTTGGCTTGCGCGACCATTTTCACTTTTTCTTTAGGAATAATGAGGTCATCCTTGCCGAAGGAAATTCCGGCCTTGCACGCATTAGAAAATCCAAGTGCCATCATACGGTCGCAGAAAATAACCGTTTCCTTCTGCCCACAGTGACGATAAACAACATCAATCAGATTGGAAACATCCTTCTTGGTCAGGATGCGATTAATCACGTCGAAAGATACATTCGGGTGGCGTGGCAAAACCTGTGAAATCAGCATCCGACCTGGTGTTGTATTTACGATAACAGAAATTGGATTGTTGTTTTCATCGACAGTCTTATAACGCGCCTTGATTTTAGTGTGCAATGTGACTGTTTTGTTGAAAAGAGCCATCTCAATTTCGGCTACGTCACTGAAGACGGTTCCCTCGCCTTTCAGTCCGTCGAAAACCAGCGACAGGTAGTACAGACCCAAAACAATATCCTGCGACGGAACGATAATTGGCTTGCCATCGGCAGGACGCAGAATGTTGTTGGTGGACATCATCAGAACGCGAGCCTCAACCTGCGCCTCAATGGACAATGGAACGTGAACAGCCATCTGATCGCCATCAAAGTCGGCGTTAAACGCAGTACAGACAAGCGGATGAAGTTGAATAGCCTTACCCTCAATTAGCACAGGCTCGAACGCCTGAATGCCCAAGCGGTGCAACGTCGGAGCACGATTCAAAAGAATAGGATGCTCGCGGATAACTTCCTCAAGAATATCCCAAACTTCAGGACGCTCTTTTTCAACCATACGCTTCGCCGCCTTAACGGTAGACGCGAGACCATAGAGAGCCAGCCTGTTGTAAATAAACGGCTTAAACAGCTCCAGTGCCATTTTCTTCGGAATACCACACTGATGCAGCCTCAGTTCAGGCCCTACCACAATCACGGAACGACCAGAATAATCAACGCGCTTGCCAAGCAAATTCTGACGGAAACGCCCCTGCTTGCCTTTTAACATGTCGGCGAGCGACTTCAGCGGACGTTTGTTAGCACCTGTAATAACGCGCCCCCTGCGGCCATTGTCGAACAACGCATCGACAGCTTCCTGCAACATACGCTTTTCGTTGCGGATAATGATGTCCGGTGCACGAAGTTCTATCAGGCGGCGAAGACGATTGTTGCGATTGATAACACGGCGATAAAGATCGTTAAGATCGGAAGTCGCAAAACGTCCTCCGTCCAGCGGCACCAGCGGACGCAATTCAGGCGGAATAACTGGAACAACGTCCAGAATCATCCACTCAGGGCACGTTCCAGATGTAATAAACGCATCCACCAACTTCAAACGCTTGACAAGCTTTTTGCGCTTGGCATCAGAAACCACGCCAACAAGCTCTTCCTCCATTCTGGCTTTTTCACTCTCAAGATTGACTGCTGACAAAAGTTCCTTCAGAGCCTCCGCGCCAATTCCAGCGCGAAAAGCATCAACGCCATATTTATCGATTGCTTCCGCACATTCATCTTCAGTAAGAAGCTGTAGAGGCTTAAGCGCAGTCATTCCTGCTTCCAGAACGATGTAACTTTCAAAATAAAGAACCTTCTCAAGGTCTTTCAGTGTCATTTCCATCATCATACCAATACGGCAAGGCAGTGATTTCAGGAACCAGATATGAGCAACAGGCGCGGCAAGCTGTATGTGACCCATACGATCACGGCGAACCTTAGAAAGCGTAACCTCCACGCCACACTTCTCACAAATGATACCCTTGTATTTCATGCGCTTATACTTACCGCACAGACATTCATAGTCTTTCACCGGCCCGAAGATGCGTGCGCAGAACAAACCGTCCTTCTCCGGCTTAAAGGTGCGATAGTTGATAGTTTCCGGCTTTTTAATCTCGCCGAACGACCATGACAATATTTGTTCTGGGCTTGCGATAGCGACACGTATCTGATCGAAACTCTGTGGGCCACTAGTCTGACCAAAAAAGTTCATGACTTCATTCATCGTATTTCTCCTACTTGCACCTTGATTTTTTTATCCGAAATATTTTTATGAATCCAAAGTTTGCTTCAGATCGATATTAAGACATAACGACCGCAATTCCTTCACAAGAACGTTAAAGGATTCAGGAATGCCAATCTCGAACACATCATCACCACGAACGATAGACTCGTATGCCTTAGTTCGACCCGCCACATCATCCGATTTCACAGTCAACATTTCCTGAAGCGTATAAGCGGCACCGTAAGCCTGTAACGCCCAAACTTCCATTTCCCCGAAACGCTGACCACCGAACTGAGCCTTGCCTCCGAGCGGTTGCTGTGTGACAAGCGAATACGGACCGATAGAACGAGCATGAATCTTGTCATCAACAAGGTGATGGAGTTTTAAAATGTAAATATATCCAACCGTAACCTGACGATCAAACTTTTCTCCAGATCGTCCGTCAACCAAAGTTACCTGTCCGGTTTTATTAAGACCAGCTGCTGCCAAAAGCTCGTTAATATCAGCTTCGACGGCACCGTCAAAGACAGGAGTCGCAATCGGAATTCCGTTGCGAATATTTTCACACATTTCCATCAACTCATTTTCTTTCAGAATAGACACATCCTCCTTGTAGGCTTTTTCGCCATAAACAACTTTAAGTCGCTGATGCAAATCTTTGTTTAACTTTTTGTGTTCGTTAACGTCCTGCTCCGCCTGCATAAGATCAATCACTTCACCGATCTGTTTACCAAGGTTGGCCGATGCCCATCCCAAGTGAGTTTCGAGAATCTGACCAACGTTCATCCGACTCGGAACGCCGAGCGGATTAAGCACAACATCCACTGGAGTGCCGTCTTCTAGGTACGGCATATTCTCAATCGGCATGATCCTAGAAACCACGCCCTTGTTGCCGTGCCGACCTGCCATTTTGTCGCCAGGCTGAAGCTTACGCTTCACAGCGATGAAAACCTTGACCATTTTCATCACGCCGGGCAGCATTTCATCACCGCGCTGAAGTTTTTCAACCTTATTTTCAAAACGCTGGGTAAGATCATCGATAGCACGGTCAAAAGTCTGGCTCATGCCCTCAAGGACTTCCATCGTTTTCTTGTCAGAAATAACAATCTCACACCATTCGGACTTCTTAAACGTATCAAGACTCTCTGGAGTAATCTTGTCGCCCTTTTTAAATGCCCCCTCAGCTTTCGCCAGTGTCTTGCCTATCAGCAACTCCTTCATGCGTCCGTAATAACCACGTTCGTAAATGCGACGTTCATCATCACGATCTTTCGCAAGACGCTCAATCTCAGAGCGTTCAATGGACAAAGCACGCTGATCCTTATCAATGCCACGACGAGAGAAAACGCGGACTTCCACGACCGTCCCAATCACACCCGGCGGCAAACGCAAAGAGCTGTCTTTTACGTCAGATGCTTTTTCACCGAAGATTGCACGAAGAAGTTTTTCTTCCGGTGTCATCGGACTTTCGCCTTTCGGCGTTACCTTTCCAACAAGAATGTCGCCAGCTTTCACTTCAGCACCGATATAAACGATGCCAGCTTCATCAAGATGCTTCAGACCTTCCTCCCCGACATTCGGAATGTCGCGAGTAATGTCTTCCTGACCAAGTTTCGTATCCCGCGCCATAACATCGAATTCCTCGATGTGGATAGATGTGAATACATCATCACGCACGACACGCTCAGAAATCAAGATGGAATCCTCAAAATTATAACCATTCCAAGGCATAAACGCACACAGGACGTTACGACCCAGTGCAAGTTCACCAAGCTCTGTTGAAGGACCATCAGCGATGATGTCGCCAGCCTCGATCCTATCTCCCACCTTTACAAGAGGACGCTGAGTAATACAGGTACTCTGGTTAGAACGGGAGAATTTTTTGAGCTTGAAAATATCGACCGTAGACTGACTCGAATCCTTCTCATCCGTTGCTGCGTGAATAACAATACGATTGGCATCCACCTGATCCACAATACCACTCCGGCGAGCAGCAATGGCAGCACCACTGTCACGGGCAACGGCAGCTTCCATGCCAGTACCAACGAGGGGAGCATCAACCCGCAGCAATGGAACAGCCTGACGCTGCATATTCGATCCCATCAAGGCGCGATTCGCATCATCGTTCTCAAGGAACGGGATAAGTGCGGCAGCTACCGACACGATCTGCTTCGGTGATACGTCGATAAAATTGATCTGCGCTGGTGGAGAAAGAATGTAATCTCCTCCACTGCGACAGGACACGAGATCGTTTGTGAACGCGCTTTTGGCATCAAGAGCGGCGTTTGCCTGAGCAATTGTATACTTACCTTCTTCCATCGCGGACATGTAGATAACTTCATTTGTTACACGACCGTTAACGATCTTGCGATACGGGCTTTCAATAAAGCCGTACTGGTTGATACGCGCATAGGTGGCAAGGCTGTTTATCAAACCGATGTTCGGGCCTTCAGGAGTTTCAATCGGGCAGATGCGTCCATA
>JAGLRU010000269.1 GCA_023136145.1 Alphaproteobacteria bacterium | reverse complement strand
CAATCTCGCTTTCACTGAAGAAGAATGCGATTTCTGTTTTTGCGTTTTCTGGACTGTCAGAGCCGTGAACGGAATTGGCTTCAATGGATTCAGCGAATTCCTTGCGGATAGTACCTGCTTCGGCATCTTTCGGGTTGGTGGCACCCATGATCTTGCGATTGAGAGCAACAGCATCCTCGCCTTCCAGAACCTGAACCACAACAGGGCTAGAAATCATAAAGTTGACAAGATCACTGTAGAAAGGACGTTCCTTATGAACGGCATAAAACTTTTCCGCCATTTCTTGCGTCATGCAGAGACGTTTCTGCGCTACGATTCGTAGACCCTTTTCCTCAAATTTCGCATTGATTTTTCCGGTTAGGTTGCGTCGCGTTGCATCCGGCTTGATAATTGAAAACGTGCGTTCTATGGACATTTTTTTCCTCTTATTTAAGATTTATGATTTTTATATATACCTATTCGAGAATAAAGCAAGGAGAAGAAAATTACAGATGGACAAATTTTCTATCCCGCCAGCTTTGCCTCAATCGCCAAGACAGCATCGACGGCAAGCTTGCCGTTGGGACCACCTGCTTGAGCCATATCGGGACGACCTCCACCACCTTTACCACCCAGTTTTTTTGCGCCGATTTTCACAAGATCAACGGCATTAATTTTGTTGATAAGATCAGATGTGACTGCCACAACTAATGAAGCCTTGCTATCTTTCGCCACTGATACCAGCGCGACTACGCCGGAGCCAATTTTTAATTTCATATCATCCGCAAGCGGCTTTAGCTCATTTGGCGGAATATCTTCCAATATACGGGATGTAAAATTAACGCCATTGATCACCTTCGTTTCTGAAAGATTGCCTTCACCGCCTGTCGCTATTTTTCGGCGCAGGTCTGATACTTCTTTTTCCAATTTTTTCCTGTCGTTTATCAGTGCCTCGACACGCACCGGAGCCTCAACCGGAGAGGTTTTCAGCAGCGCAGCAATGGAGTACAGCCTTTGCTCCTGTTCATTTAGATATTGCAGTGCGGCTTTTCCCGTTACTCCTTCAATACGACGGATTCCGGCAGCAAGCGCACTTTCACCAATAATCCTGAATAAGCCGATGTCACCTGTTCGTCGCGCATGAGTACCGCCACAAAGTTCCATCGAAAAGGGTTTGCCAGATTCGTCCGTTCCACCCATTGAAATTACACGCACTTCCTCATCATATTTTTCGCCGAACATTGCCATCGCCCCTGCTGCCCGTGCTTCATCCACCGGCAATAGGCGTGTGCTAACTTCGCTGTTTAGGCGAATGCGCTTGTTGACTTCTTTTTCGATGATGGAAATCTGCTCATCGGTCAGGGCAGTTGATTGGCTAATATCAAAACGTAAATGTTCTTCATCAACGCGGGAACCCTTCTGCGTAACATGCTTTCCGACGTGCTTTTGCAAAGATGCCTGTAGCAAATGCGTGGCTGAATGGTTGGCGCGGATTGCATCACGCCGCTCCACGTCGATTTGCATGGACACGGAATCTCCTGATTTTACTTCAGCTTTCACGCCAACAATAATTCCGAAGTGTACAAAAAGACCACCTGCTTTTTTCTGCGTATCCTTAACTTTAATAACAACGCCAGAATCAGTTTTAATTGTGCCAACGTCGCCAACTTGCCCACCTGATTCCGCGTAGAACGGCGTTTGATTGACAACAATAGCGACGTTACCCCCTCCATCCTCCAGTTTTACGCACTGAACCTCAATGCCTTCCTTAACGAGAGTAAGTATTTTTGCTTCAGCGCACTCCATATCGTACCCAAGAAATTCAGTCGAGCCGAATTTTTCCTTAATATTAAACCATACTTTTTCCGTCACGGCCTCACCTGAACCAGACCATGACTTGCGCGCTGTTTCGCGCTGTTTTTTCATCGCATCTTCAAAACCAACGACATCAACCTCACGTTTCTGCTCACGCTTCAGAACATCCTGCGTCAGGTCGAGAGGAAATCCGTAGGTGTCGTAAAGCTTAAACGCCACTTCTCCGGAAAGCTTTTGCCCAGAGCCGAGTTTCTCTGTTTCGGCAGTTAGAAGTCCAAGACCATTGTCCAGTGTTTTCTTGAAACGTAATTCCTCATTTTTCAGTGTTTCCGTGATAAGTGCTTCAGCCTCCTTTAATTCAGAATACGCATCGCCCATCTGCGAAACTAGCTCAGGCACTAAACGGCACATCAGCGGTTCCTGTGCTTTCAATAGATGCGCGTGACGCATTCCACGCCGCATAATTCGCCGCAGTACATAGCCGCGCCCTTCATTGGAGGGCAACACACCGTCCGCAATCAAAAATGCTGAAGAACGCAGATGATCCGCAATCACGCGGTGCGAAATCTTTCCAGTACCGTCTGGATCGGTTTTCGTTGCATCGGCAGAAGCCTCAATCAATGCACGCATAAGATCGATGTCATAGTTATCGTGCTTGCCTTGCAGAATAGCCGCCACCCTTTCTAGCCCCATACCAGTATCAATTGACGGCTTTGGTAGGACGCGACGTTTCTCTTTTCCCAGCTGGTCATACTGCATAAACACAAGATTCCATATCTCGATAAAGCGGTCACCGTTTTCATCCGCAGAGCCGGGAGGCCCGCCTGCAATTTTGTCGCCATGATCGAAGAATATCTCGGAACACGGCCCGCAAGGCCCAGTATCGCCCATCATCCAGAAATTATCCGATGTCGGAATGCGAATAATTTTATCATCAGACAGACCTGCGATTTTTTTCCAGTGCGTGGCAGCTTCTTCATCATCGTGATAGACAGTTACCAGCAAATGGTCTGCTGAAAGTCCGAGTTCCTTCGTCACCAATTCCCACGCAAAACTTATCGCTTGTTCTTTGAAGTAATCTCCAAAAGAAAAATTCCCAAGCATTTCGAAAAATGTGTGATGTCTCGCTGTAAAGCCAACATTATCGAGGTCGTTGTGCTTGCCCCCTGCGCGAACGCATTTCTGCGCCGTAGTAGCTCGCTTGTAAGAGCGTGTTTCCTGACCAGTAAATATATCCTTAAACTGCACCATGCCGGAGTTAGTGAACATCAACGTCGGATCGTTAGCAGGCACTAGAGAACTGGATCGTATGACTTCGTGTCCGTTCTTTTTAAAGTAATCCAAAAACACCGTGCGTACTTGACTTGCAGTCGTCATTTATTTTCTCCCTCAACATTCCGGTAACTATACACGACTTTACAAAAAAGGAAGCCCCTATGTCTACCTGATCGGAACACCATAAGGCTCGGCAAAGTAGGATAAGCGACGGGTGTCCTCGGCGACATAAATCGGCCAATCCCCAGAAGCCACTTTTTTCAGAGAGTCCGTGTTCTGATTGTATTTCAAGCGATATATCCAATAATTCGTCAACACACGCTCTACGAAAATGCGAGTTTCGGCAATGGGGATAGACTCAATAAACAACAACGCGTCATCATCATAATCAATCTTTCTTTCCCAACGTGACAAATTGCCAGGACCTGCATTATAAGCAACAGCTAGTTTGAACAGATTATTTCCCACAGCATCTTCCTGCATCAGATTCGCAAGATACTTCTGACCAAGTCGTATATTTACTGCGGGTTCCTGCAACTGCTTCCTACTGATCTTAAGGCCGATTTTCTTCGCAACGTTCATGGCGGTGGATGGCAACAACTGCATCAGGCCAACAGCTCCTGAACGTTTGTTGTTGGCAGATGCATCAAATTTCGATTCCTGCCGCATAAAAGCGTAAACCAACGCCCTGTCTAACTGATACCCACCTTTTGGTCGCCAAGGTGCGTCAGGATACAGTGCAGAATCATATGGATAACCTTTTCTGTCTTTCAACCCGCTCCCAAGACGCATCTCAAATGCAGGAGCACCAGCCTTGTTGGTGAGCACAATCATAGCTTCCTGTAGCGTCTTGTTATTTCCCGGATTGATCTGTCGCAATTCCTTTTCAGCCAATTCAGGACGTCCGACATCCATCAGTGCCATAGCACGTTTTCCGGCTGAAACATCCGCCATTGCTTTCGTCATTTTGTCATTCAGCTCTGGAATATCCCAATTGAAACGCGCCTGATCCATTCCCAAAATCTTCACTGATATAATACCGTAGAAGCTGCGCGGAGATTTTGCTGACTGACGAAGCCAGTAACTGATTTTTTGCGGACGATGGCCTCTAAGATATGAACGTGCCGCCCAATGTGCGCCCGCTGAAGCCATCCATGCGGAAGCGCGAGGGGAACTCGCGGTGCGTTCGAAATGTTTCGCGGCTTCGTCGTAGTTACCATTTTTCCACGCAGACAACCCTGCGATCCATCCAGCTAACGGTATATCCTTTCCTGAACGATCAGAACTTGCAACAGCCAGTTTATATGCCTTACTCACCTTGTCATTGTAGAAAAAAGACTCTGCTATCTTCGCTCGCAAGCCATCATATTTCGTATCATTGAAAAGTTTTTTTGATTTCGGACTTTCCAACA
>JAGLRU010000268.1 GCA_023136145.1 Alphaproteobacteria bacterium | reverse complement strand
AATCAGCAGGGCGGGGAAAAATGTTTTTCTCATTTCAAGAATCCTTATGGACACGGAATGCCGAAATCCGCCAGTGCCAGAACGTCTGCGGAAGTATTACAAGCAGAGAAATCTGGAATGACCCAAGGAAATACGCCCGGAGTCGGTAGGTTGGTCATGGCTATATTTAAGTCATTAAATACGCCTATATTCGCTGAAGCATCCCAACTTGACATGAAATCATCACCGACAACAAATGGTAGCACTGGTGTTGGATAAGTTCCTACAGCTCCATTTATCAGATCATCGAAGGTGGCGAAGGGAGCACCTGTTTCTATTCCTTCTGTCCTGATTAAATTCCACAAGTCCGCCATTCCAGTGCAATTGAAGGAGGGTATGGGCATGGGGGTTTCGAGTGCCGTTGCGTCTGGAATGGGCGGGCTAAGCGAGTTAACCGCATAGTTAATCATTCCGCTCTTGAAACCTATAGCATTAGCAAAATTTCCGTTCCATCCAGCACCGCAAATCAACTTTCTGTTTCCGAAACAGTTTCCAACCCCATTCCCGTGTGGACACACGAATACGCACGTATTCCCGCTCCCGTACCAGCTTTGAAGAGCCGGAGTGATAAGAGGTTCCAGCTGAAGGGTGAAATCCCCGGAGAAAATAGCACCGCCTTCTTTAGCGGAGATGTTTGCCGCCTGATTGAAACAGCTCATGGCAAGGACGCTGTCTGGTTGCGAGATCAATTGGCTGATAACCGCAACGTCATAAGCCACCTGAGCTTGCGCTTTGGCTTTCATTGCATCCATCACCAGAGGATTGCATCCCTCAACGAGGTTCGGTGGAGGCAGTTGCGCTTGTACACTGGAGAACGTGATACAGCTTACAAATACAACCGATAAAAAAAGTTTTCCGAAACTTTTAAATATGCGATGTACCATGATACAAACCCCAATCTACCTTTAGTTATTAAAGACTTTAACGAAATTTGCTCTAAATGTCTTGTATATTTATCATGTTATCGCTTAAGTTTTTAAAATCAAAGAAGAATTATGGTTTATTATGCGTATTACAGGCGGAATTTATCGGGGACGATCTCTTTTTTCTCCAAAAGGCAGTGACACACGCCCCACCAGCGACAGGGTGCGGGAGGCTATTTTCAACATCCTTCACCATGGAAATTGGCATAATGGTGTTTTTGAAGATGCGATGGTGTTAGATGTCTTCGCTGGCACAGGAGCTATGGGGATTGAAGCTCTTTCGCATGGATCACGACACGCTACCTTTATCGAGAGGGATTATGCGGCAGAGATAATTTGTCAGAATAATATTGATTCGCTAGGAGAAACGGAGCGTACCACTATTTTCAAGTTCGACGCTACGAGTCCCATTCCCCGTCCTCTTTATCTTGAGCCACGCTCTCTGGTTTTTCTGGATCCGCCGTATGGTAAAAATTTGGGAGCTGAAACCCTAAAGGGTCTTGTGGAAAATGACTGGCTTAGAGAACAAGCAATCTGTGTGCTGGAGATGTCGAAAAAAATCCCTGAAATTATTCCCGCCGGATTTACAGTCAAGGACGAACGCACTTATGGCATCGCAAAGGTGCAGTTTCTAATATGGGAGCCGTGATAGGATCCGGGATTATTTATTCAAATCAGCTTGCCTGAGGTACCTTTCATCTATAGTAACTTGCGTTAAGAATTGCAGTACTGTATAATATTCTTATGACCTATTCATTAGACCTTCGAGAACGCATAGTTTCCTATGTGATATTTCGTTGCGTTATTT
>JAGLRU010000267.1 GCA_023136145.1 Alphaproteobacteria bacterium | reverse complement strand
TCCAATTGCACGTCCCTCGGCAGAACAAGAGTTTTCTTGCCTGCAACTTCAATATCACACAGATTGTTGAAAAAAGACTGATTTTCGGTGACTTTCGCAATATCTTTTTCAACGAGAGAAATAAGGGTCGGTGCTGTATTGCCGCCGTAAATTACGCCGGGTATTTGCCCCGTACGACGTATTGCACGGGCGGCCCCCTTACCGGCCTTCGCACGTGCTGACGCCGTGAGTGCTGTCTTTTCGCTTGTCATTATTTTGATCCTTTAAATTATCAGTTAAATGTCCTTATCCAGCCTCCAGGGGTGCTGTAATTTCAAACAATACAGTGAATGCCAATATGTCAAGAAAATCAAGCATTTTATTGCTTTTTTAAAGTAGATTATGAAGGATAATATATTATGATAACTCAATTCTCCAAAAGCTGAACACCAGATAATGCCGCTATAAGTGCTGTTTCCGATTTCAAAATACGGGAACCCAGAGTCACAGCATTTACATATTCCAATCCCTGAATAAAATCGATTTCTTGAGAAGAAAAACCTCCTTCCGGTCCGATCAAAATTGCCAACGGTTTCCCTGCTAGTTTCTTGACTGTTTCAGAAAAAGAAGCAACCTCCACTCTCTCAATGCAAAAAATTACGTTTCTTTCGCAACACACTGACTTCAGAACTTTTTTTAAATCCATGAGCGGCTCGACTATCATAACATCGAATCTTTCCGACTGCTCTGCTGCTTCAATGGCAATCGCCTGCAATCGCTCCTGATTAATTCTATGAACGACAGTATGAGCGCAAGTAACTGGAATAAACTTTGCTGCCCCAAGCTCACAAGACTTTTGAATCATCATATCAAAGGCTTCCTTCTTTACTGGAGAAGCCAAAACCCAAATATCCGAACTCTGTTTTTGTTCAAGTAATTTATGAGTTAATTCAAGTAACGCGCTTTTTTTATTCAATTCAGCTATCGTCGCCAGCCATTCTCCATCACGACCATTAAACACACGCAACGACTCGCCAGCTGATTTCCTCATAACATTTCTTAGATAATGCGCCTGACCCTCTGATATACCGAACTTTTCCCCACAAACAAAATCCGCATCAGGAATATAAAGCCGGACAAGCCTTTTATATTTTTTCATTTCCAAAATTACTACAGCCTTGAGATTTTTAATCGGACATCTATGATTGCTTCCAAAGCTACTCCATAACAGGATAAAATAAAACCATGCCCTCGGATATTAACCCAGCGCGAATGATTTTTAGAAAGGTTCCGGCAAGCTGGCATCCTTATATCAAGCTATCGCGCATTGACCGACCCATAGGCATCTGGCTTCTGCTGTTTCCCTGCTGGTGGAGTATCGTTCTGGCTGGTGGTGGTATAACGAATCTATCTCCAGAAATGTGGGAAAACATGGCTTTATTCGCTGCAGGAGCTTTTTTAATGCGAGCGGGTGGATGCATCATCAATGACCTGTGGGATCGCCATCTGGATGCCAACGTTGAAAGGACAAAAACACGCCCTCTAGCTTCCGGCGAAATTAGCGTTTCTCAGGCACTGCGTTTCCTTGCCGTCCTGCTTTTTTTAAGCTTGATGATCCTGATTATGCTGCCAAGCCTTACGATAATTCTGGGAGCCTTTTCGCTTTTTCTGGTCGTTATTTATCCAAAAATGAAAAAGCTTACATGGTGGCCTCAGCTCTTTCTGGGATTCGTCTTTAACTGGGGCATCCTGATGGGTTGGTCGGCAATGACAGGAAAACTTTCATGGGAATGTCTCCTGCTTTACACTGGCGGAATCTTCTGGACGCTTGGCTATGACACCATCTACGCCCATCAGGACAAAGAGGATGATGCCCTCGTCGGCATAAAATCCACCGCCAGACTGTTCGGAAAAAAGAGCCGGATTTATGTATCTGTTTTCTATGGCCTATCGCTGTTTTTTCTGATGACAGCAAAGTACGCCGTTTCTGGAAGTTTTCTAACTCCCATGCTGATAGCATTACCTGCCATACAAGTTGTATGGCAGATCAGAACATGGGATATTAACAACCCTAAATCCTGTCTCAGAATATTCAAATCCAATCAAATTTACGGTTGGCTAACGCTGTTGATGCTGGCTGTTTAAGACTTCACTTCACCTGATAAATAATCTGACCGATTCGCTGACTTGCCAGCATCAGCATTTCAAGACAAATCTTTTGCTCCAGACTCAAGTCGGAAACAAGTTGCGTAATTTTGCCGATCATATCCTGATGCCCGTCAAACCACTCATTAACAAGCTTCATCTGCCCCTCCGCATCTTTCTTCACAGATTTTTTGACTACATGCAAAATCGTCGATGTCAACACTGCCTGTTGGATATAGAAATCATCCATCATCCCACTGATAACACGCGCCTGCCAATCGTTCTCTGGAACAATCTGCGAAGCCTGCTGACGCAGCCAGCCAAACTTAATCTTCTCGCCGATTTGAAAATATGCAGAAGCAATCAACTTGATGTCACCCTTCTTCTTGCGGGCAATTGCAATAATATCGGTTGCAGAAGACAGCAGGATCATTACCGCCACCTCCCCGGCGATCTTCTCCGGCATTCCGTTTTCAGAGAATGTCATCTCGACCTTTCGAAGTGTATTGCTCACACTTTCAGGGATGGACTGTTCCATCCCTTCCTTCAGAAGATCAATCCCACTCTTAAAAACGGCAATTTCCTCATTGACCTTTAGATGCCCGCCACCGAAACGCAAGAACCAGATAACCGCCCGCTTGATAACCTTTGAAGTTTCGGACAGTGCAGTCATTTGCATCAAATAAGGAACCTTGTTGTCAAAACCCTCGATCATTTTCCAAACGTCCCTAGCGCGAAACGCCTCCGTCGCAATAATAAATGCCCTAACCACTTCCTCAACGGAAGCACCAGTCTTAAGGATGCACGATCGAATAAACGTCGGCCCCATGCGGTTAATCAAAGTATTCACGATCTTAGTGGCGATAATACCCCGCTTCAGCTTGTGATTCCTGATTTCGTCATTGTACTTGTGCAGCACTTTTGGAAAGTAGTCGAACAACAAACCCTCCATAGCAGGGTCGTCAAGAATGTCCGACTTCATAAGATGCGTAAACATGGTAATTTTGGCGTAAGCCAAAAGCACTGAAAGCTCAGGCCGCGTCAAACCCTTCCCATCCCGCATCATACGCACTAGCGTTTCATCATCTGGAAGACCTTCCAACTGACGACTGGTAATTCCCGATTTTTCAAGATCGCGGATAAAGTCTGCATGTAGACCCAATTGCTTCCTTGCCTTGAAAAGCAAAAGACTGAGTGCCTGACTCTGCTGGTAATTATCACGCAGCACCAGTGCCGCCACGTCGTCCGTCATCTGCCCCATCAGCTTGTTCCGCTGAGAAAGAGTCAGCTCACCTTTCGCCATAACGTCGGTAAGGAGAATCTTGATGTTCACCTCGTTATCCGAGCAATCAACACCGCCGGAATTATCGATAAAGTCGGTATTGATCCGACCACCGCAATGCGCATATTCAACGCGGGCAAGCTGAGTCAGACCGAGATTAGCACCCTCGCCGATCACTTTCGCCATGATTTCGCTAGAATCAACACGGACTGCATCATTGCTCTTGTCATCTGAATCTTCGTGACTTTCTCTAGAGCTTTTTACAAACGTACCAATTCCGCCGAACCAAAGGAGACCAACATCCGCTTTCAGAATCGCCTTTATAAGATCGTCTGGAGTAACTTGATCTTCAGCGATGCCGAAGCATTTCCTGATTTGCGGCGTTAGTTTAAGAAACTTGGCAGATCGTTCATAGATCATCCCTCCGTTGGACAGCTTCATCTTATCGTAAGCATCCCATCCGCCCTTCTCCTTGAAAAGACGTTCCCGTTCGTCAAAGCTTGTCTCGATGTCTGGAGCAGGATCGCAAAAGATGTGCAAATGATTAAAAGCACCAAGTACCTGCATTTTCGTTGACAGAAGCATGGCATTTCCGAAAACATCACCAGCCATATCGCCTACACCTATCACCGTAAAAGGCTCCTCCTGAATATTCTTGCCCATCTCGCGGAAATGACGTTTAACGGACTCCCAACCACCGCGCGCAGTAATTCCGACTTCCTTGTGGTCGTAACCAGTTGAACCTCCCGACGCGAAAGCATCCTGCAACCAGAAACCAGCATCAATAGAAAGGCTGTTAGCAATATTAGAAAAAGTAGCCGTACCCTTGTCCGCCGCCACCACAAGATAGGGATCGATTCCATCATGGCATACCACGTCTTTGGGACGGACGACTTTGCCCTTAACATTGTTATCAGTTATATCCAGAAGTGCCTGTACAAGAATCTTGTAACACTCGATGCCTTCCTGCTGATACGCCTCGCGTCCGCCCGTTTTCGGCGGCTGCTTGACAATAAAGCCTCCCTTCGCACCAACCGGAACGATCACTGTATTCTTCACCATCTGGGATTTTATCAGCCCCATAACCTCAGTGCGGAAATCATCGTGACGATCCGACCAGCGTATCCCTCCACGAGCAATTTCCCCACCGCGCAGATGAATAGCCTCGACACGTGGAGAATAAACAAAAACCTCAACATACGGACGCGGCATCGGAAGACCGGGGATGTTCTTACTGTCCAGCTTGACCGCTAGATATGACTTCGGCTCCCCGTTCTCGTCCGTCTGGAAGAAACTGGTACGCAAGGTTTTCTCGATCAGCATCTTAAAATTCTGTAGAATTCGATCATGATCCAATTTCTGGACGGTCTGTAACATTTCCGTTATTTTGTCGCTGCTCGCCTTACCTCGCTGCTTCACAGGAGTTTTCAACTTCGGATCATGTAAGTCCCTAAACAGGCAGACGAGTTCCCACGCGATCTGAGGATACATGTTAAGCACCTGCTCGATATATGCCCGGCTAAACGGAAATTTTGCCTGACGCATAAACACACTGTATGTGCGGATAATACTCACTTCCATACACGTCAAACCAGCTCGCAGGACAAGCTGGTTAATCCCGTCATTTTCGGCTCGACCATGCCAAACTTGCAAGAATACTTCCTCGAAGTTCTCCTTGACGGCCTCGATTTCGACATCTTCCGCCCCATTCAAAATAAAATCATGTATCCAGATAGACTTATCTCTCCCCTGCGGACATGCCTCGTAAGGCATTTCGGAGAGGCATTTAAGACCCATATTTTCCAGCACCGGCAAAATATTCGATAACGGCACTGGACTATCCTTGTGATAGACCTTGAGTCGCGCTTCCCCAATCGGGGCATCGCACAACCGGTAAAAATCAACACGTATCATATCATCGCTGTGAAACAGAATTTCCAACTGACGCACGTCGTGTACTGTATTTTCGATATCGATCGATTCATGATAAGAAACGGAAAAAGCATTGCCGTAAGCATAAGCAAGCTCTCTCCCCTTTTTATTACCATGAGCAGCAATCAGCACCTGTTTAAGCTGCTCATCCCATTCGCGACCAATCTCACCAAGCTGCCTCTCAATGGCTGCTCGATCAAAACAATCGACAGCATTCGGAGAAACCTTGATAGTAAACAACACGCTCGCAAAAGGAGTATCGTCAAAGCTGGTGAAATAGTTGGTGGCCTTACCATCAAGAGCCTTTTCAAGAATTTTCTCAGCCACTTGGCGAAATTGTGTATTGAACCTATCGCGCGGGATATAAACAAGGCAGGACATATACTGCTGCAAAATATCCATGTGCGTAAAAAGAGCCACACGCTGTCTGGACTGTAGCCGCAGGATGCCCATCGAAAGCGCATAGAGCGCATCGGACGGCATCTGAAACAACTCATCGCGAGGCATTTTCTCAAGAATACCCTCTAGCACCCTGCGGTCGCGTGTCCCATTGTGAAAATTGGCAAGTTGAATCGTTTCACGCACCTTCTGGCGCACAATAGGCACCTCTATCGTCCTGCAGGAATAGATGTCAAACGTAAAGAAGCCTACAAACAAATACATCCCCGTAAGGTTGCCTTTTTCGTCAACGATCTTGACACTGATGGCATCAATCGGTGCGCGGCGATGAACGGTTGAATACTGGTCTATCAGCTTACTTATCATCACCGGAGACTTTGAATGCTTCAGTGCTTTGACCTCTGGTGAATCGGCTCCCTGCCCAAAGCAGAGACTCTCGTTACCTTTCAACACTCCACGATCCGACCTTGGCACAATTCCAGACTGCACTTTTCCATCGGCTTCCAAAAACTGGAAAGCACGGTAGCCAAGAAATGTGAAATTACCATCCCGCAGATATTTCAGAAAATCCTGCGCCTCGCACAAATCATCTTGGGAAACTGGAGCCGCTAACTTCGGCATGGCCTTGATGACCTTATCCAATCTGGACATAATAGATTTTCTGTCGTTATTCACCACACGAACATCGTCCAGAACATTGTTCAACGTTGTAGCCAGCCTGATGGAAATTTCTTCCGTCAACACCTGATCCAATTGTATGAAAACCCATGATTCCGCGATGTACGCCGCATCTCTTTCTCTATCGGAATTGATACCTTCCAGTTTGCCATCCTTGCCTCGCGTCACGTTCAAGATAGGATGGAAAAGAATATCAACTATCAGATTCTGATCCGCCAATTCAGCCACAATGGAGTCTACTATAAACGGCATATCATCATTCACCATCTGAATGACAGTGTGAGGCATCTGCCAGCCATCCCTATTCTGCTCAGGTGTGAAAACACGCACCTTATGTTCACCGGGGATGCGCTTAATCGCCAAATCACATATAGAATCCGCCACCGCGTGCAGATCCTCCTCCTTCCAGCCAAAAACATCCTCAGAAAGCATATTCCGATAGAATATCTTTGAAAAACCAGAGAAAATATTTCCATCCACGCTTATGTTTTTTCCCTTAGTGTCCTTATTTGCACGTTTTTTCTTATTAGATGACAATGCCATGACCTTTACCTATTTTTTTGTTATGGATGTATTTGTATCCGTCTGGAAGGAACTGTAGATGATCGAAGAATCTCCTTTATTATCAAGCATTCAGAAATGCTTCGCGTAGCCTGTTCAAGCAAAGGCAGAATATCAGAATGACAAAAAAAGAAGGTTTTTAAAAGTACCAAAAAAGCATTAAATAAATTTAATGAATAAACACTGCAAGCTATATCTATGCCGAGCATTTCTAGCTAGCAATAGTTTCTGTATCTGAATCTTTGTCTGGCATTGGCATATCCAAAACAAAACCGTCATCTCTCATCATCATCTTATAGTGTGCATAATGACCAGATTTTTTAAATATTTTTTCGAATACTTTCAGATATATTTCAGGAGATTGATCATTACTAGAAACGTATACATCATCAAAAATGCTACGTGAACCGTTCTGTACCCAAGCAATTAATGTTTTGTATACAACCTTTTCGTTATCGGCAAGTTTTTCATAAACAGCATCAAAATCAATACCGCCGAGAATTCTAAAATAATACTCTAATATGCGCCGCAACGTATTTTTAAGAGTCTGGTTTGAAAGATCAGGATTTCTAACTTCTTCCCAAAGTAATTCATAAAAAGAACTGATCGGATTTTTTTTATACCTATTAATCAAAGAACCTGAACTCGATTTTTTAACTATCCAAAAACTCGGAGATGTAATTTTTTCAATTTTATAAGCCACTTCCTTGTGGAAATAAACATTATGTGTAAGAACAAATATCTGCTTGATATGAATATTATCAGCCTTAGTTTCGTCAAAAAGATTTTTTATTAAGCTGCTCACTACAAAAAGAACATCACTATCAAGACTGGAAACAGGATCATCAATAACAACAATACGATTTACTGTAGTACCCTTATTTAAATTGCTACCCTTCAGAAAGTAATAGAAATATAAAAACATGATAAAAGACTTTTCACCATCACTCAAAGTCTCTTTCGCGCTCGTACCATCTGGACGCACTAGTTTATATGAAAACCTATTTTCCGCTACCTTTAAAGAAAAACTATAAAAACCAAACTTCTTGAGTAGCTCATTTATACCATCACATGTAGGCTGAACACTCGTTGTCTGTTTTTCAAGATCTTCAATAAAGTTTGTTTTTTTCGCTCTCTCTTCCTCCGCTGTCTTGATAGATACTTTTATAGAATTGATTTCCCTCTCCAAACCATTACTCTTTCTATGATACCTATCAAGATCATCTTTAAGTTCTTCCAGTAAAAATTTCCAGACTTGTGATGTAAGTGCTTTTTTTTCAACGGGAAGATTCTCGACAATTTTATTGTGTTTAGCGATTTTTGTATTCGCTTCATCTATCAATGCTTTAACAGCCTTAGCAACATTACTGACTGATTCCAGAACAATAATATTGCTCGACACTTTATTTTTTTCTTCCAGACGGTGCAGATTAATTTTTATTCTTGAAGCCAGCAATCTCCGCTCCGCATTCATTTTCTCTATATTCAAAAATCTGGACGGAACAGCAACGATTTCTAAAATCTGCTGATATAAACATTCGGCATCAACTTTATAATCAGTTAAAACATTCTCAATAGACTTACTATCAATTTCAAAAGCTTCATCAAAATACTCATTTATGCTTTTGGTAAAGGCTTCATCGGTTCTTTGCTGACAAAATGGGCACGTTCCATTATTTTCCTTGTAGTAACTACGCCCCGCTCGTACCCAGTCACTATTGCCAAGCTTTCTAATCATTCCAGCAATATCAACATCAGATTTTCCGATAACGCATTTCTTCAAAACAATATCGGATTCGTATTTTTGCAGCGGCACAAAATCCACAAGCGATATTGATGGTTCAAAAGTTGGCGTTTTGCCAAAAACAATTTCTGCCCTTTTCTCCAGTTCCTCCAAAGGCAAAAAGTCAGATGTGTTTGAAGATAACTCCGTAAGTATTTTGGTTTTAAATTTTTCTGCAATTTCCAAATCTTCTACAAGAACGCCTTGTAAATTCACATCATGCTTCTTCTTTTGTTTCCAGCAAGTCCTTTGCAGTTCCTCCTCAAGATTATTAAGCTCTATAATTTTGCCGCTTTTCCCATCATGGCTTTGCAGTTGCAGTGTAAGATTGTTAAGCTTTGTATTTAAACCTTCCAATTCTTTTGTGGCTGTTTCAATTTTTGCGATAGTTTTAACATTGTCTTCACCAATGGTAAAAACGCCCTTAAGTTCAGTGGATGAATAAAAATTTCTGTCAATAAAATCGCGGTTATAAACAACAGTTTTGAGTTTAAAACCTTCCTTCCAATTTACAGTGCAGGACGGATAATTATCTGCATCCGCTATGATACGACTGATAATCGTTTTACCGGAACCATTAGCACCATAAATAAAATTGACTTTTGATAAGCCATCAAAAACCTGCTCATCACCTTTAAACGTGGCAACGTTGGAAATGCGGATAGTTTCAATCATCCATACTGCCTTCCTAAAAATTACTCATATCACACAGAACGATGCCGTATGTTACCATCTATGGGCAATTTTTACAACCAAAACAAAACCGCCCACAAACTCCCATTTACTGAAGTGGTGGTTTTTGATGAAAGAAAGTTCTTCAGTTATACTATTTTTGGTACAACGAACATAACAACCTGACCGCCTTCAAATTTAGGCTCCTGCTCGATCCGGGCGTAGTCAACAAGTTCATCCCGCATACGATGGAGGACTGCAAGACCAAGTTCTCTGTGCTCAAATTCGCGTCCACGAAATTGCAGTGTAAAGCGAACCTTATCACCGTCATCAAGGAATCTTTTGGCACTGCGAACCTTTACCTGAAAATCATGATCTTCAATATTAGGACGGATTTTCAGCTCTTTCGTCAGAACAATTTTCTGGTTTTTCCTCGCGGCTGCTTCCTTTTTCTGAAGATCATAACGATACCTGCCGTAGTCTGAAATTTTGCAGACTGGCGGATCGGCATTTGGTGAAATTTCAATAAGATCAAGTCCAGCTTCGGAAGCAGTGGACAAGGCTTCGTTAATCGGCACTACACCGACCATTTCTCCGTCAGCACCTATAAGGCGTACTTTATCAGATCTGATTTGCGTGTTAACGCATGGACCTCTGTTCAGTGGTTTGTGGGCGATGTTACTCTCCTGTGAATTATTAAAATAAAAGAATCGTCCCTCATTGTGGAGAAGCCGATTCGATACCGATTTTACGGATTGCCTCATCAAGTGCAAGGATTTCTTGAGCATCAGATCCAAGACGACGAATAGCAACAGTTCCTTCTTTCGCCTCCCGCTTCCCGACGACCCAGATTTGCGGAGTTTTAACCAAACTATGTTCCCGTATTTTGTAATTTATTTTCTCGTTCCGAAGATCGCTTTCGGCTCGAATTCCGGCTTTTTTAAGCTGTTCCATAACCTTCTCTGCATAAGAATCAGCATCGCTGGTAATTGTTGCAACAACAGCTTGCACGGGAGCCAACCAAAGCGGAAATTTACCAGCATAAGCTTCAATAAGCATCCCAATAAATCTCTCGAAACTTCCATATACAGCGCGATGCAGCATAACCGGATAATGTTTTTTCCCATCTTCCCCAATATAGGTGGCATCCAATTTTTGCGACATAACAAAATCAGTTTGCAAAGTGGCACACTGCCATGAACGCCCTATGGCATCTTTAACGTGAAATTCAAGTTTAGGCCCATAAAATGCGCCTTCTCCCGGCGCGAGCACATATTTGAGATTATATTTATTTCTAAGACTCTCGATTGCAGATATCAGGGATTTTTCAGACTTATCCCATGTTTCATCAGTTCCGGCTCGAACAGATGGACGTGTAGCGATTTTAAGTTGAACATCGTCAAACCCAAAATCCTTATAAGTCTTGATAAACATTTCAATAAAAAGAGATGTTTCAGACAATATCTGATCTTCACGGCAGAAAATATGTGCATCATCTTGAGTCATCTGGCGCACACGCATCAAACCGTGCAAAGCTCCATGAGGTTCGTTGCGATGACAACAGCCAAATTCCGCCATTCGGATTGGCAGATCGCGATAGGATTTAATGCCCTGCTTGAAAATTTGAACATGACCGGGGCAGTTCATAGGTTTCAACGCCAAAAAATCCTTCGGCTCTTCCTTAAAAACCTTACCGCCTTCTTCGATATTGGGAACAACATCTGGAACAACAAACATATTCTCACGATACTTGCTCCAATGGCCGGATGCTTCCCAAAAGCGGCTGTTCATCAACTGCGGCGTTTTTACTTCGGTATAGCCGAAGTCCTCCTGACATTTGCGGATGTATTGTTCCAACACCTTCCAAATGCAAAATCCCTTGTCATGCCAAAATACGCTACCGTGAGCATCCTCCTGCAAGTGGAACAAATCCATCTCACGTCCAATCTTGCGGTGGTCGCGCTTTTCAGCTTCCTCAAGGAGAAGCAAATGTGCATCCAGTTCCTTCTGGTCGCGCCATACAGTGCCGTAGATACGGCTTAGCATGGTGTTACTGCTATCCCCACGCCAGTAAGCTCCGGCAACTTTCATAAGTTTGAAAGCATTCCCGATATGTCTGGTAGAAGGCAAATGTGGTCCCTTGCAAAGATCAAGCCACTTTCCCTGACGATAAATACTGATGTCTTCCATCGGCAACAAGTCCTGAATAATCTCAACCTTATAATTTTCACCGATGGAGTTAAAATGCTTAATCGCATCATCGCGACTCCAAACCTCGCGAACGAAAGGCTCATCTTTAGAAATGATCTCCCGCATCTTCTCTTCGATTTTGAAGAAGTCGTCCGTCGTAAACGGAGTCTCGCGTGCAAAGTCGTAGTAAAATCCATTCTCGACGTTAGGACCAATAGTGACCTGCGTACCGAGGAAAAGCTGCTGCACCGCTTCTGCCAGAACATGAGCGCATCCATGTCGAATCAGTTCCAGCGCGTCTGGAGAAGAACGCGTTACAATTTCAATTTTAGCATCAGAGGAAATTTCGTGCCGGAGATCCATCATCTCTCCGTTCAATTTGATGGCAAGAGCAGCCTTGGCAAGCCCCGGGCCGATTTTCCCGGCGATGTCAAATCCTGTCACTGTACCCTCGAAGGTCAGCGTCTTCCCATCGGGCAGAGTGATGATGACTTGGCTCTCGGCGAGTTCGGAAAGAACGGGTTTCATGTATAAATCCACAGTGTTAAAGCATTTTTCTCCGAAAACCGAAGACTACGGAATAATGTCCCTCTTAGACGGAACGCTGTCAAGACCGATTTTTCTGGTGTTTCCGTCTGTTTGAGGCTAAAAAAAGGAAGATTGGAAATTTTTCTGAAGAGGCAGAGTTATGATCGTAACGTCAGATACCGTTAGCGTCGCTTTTCGAAGTTTTGTTGATAACGTTCATGCGCCTACAATATTGCAAATTTTGCCCGCACTGAATTCCGGTGGAGTCGAGCAAGGCGTAATTGACATTAATGCTGCCGTCGTCAAAGCCGGCGGACACTCCATCGTCGTCTCCTCAGGAGGAAGCCGCGAGCGCGAGATCATCAAAGCCGGTGGGACACACATCACACTTCCTGTAAACAGCAAAAATCCGCTGATGATCGCCGCCAACATCGGACGGCTCCGTAAGATCATCATGGATTGCCATGTCGATATCGTCCATGCATGCAGCCGCGCTCCAGCATGGAGCGCAGGACGTGCAGTACTTGGGACTTCCGCCAGATATGTTACTAGTTGCCACGCAGCCCACAAAATCACTGGTACGCTGAAAAAGCTGTATAATTCGTCGGTCGTCAGAGGCGAGCGCGTGATTGCGGTGTCACATTTTCTGGCTGACACTCTGGAGAATACTTACGGTGTCAATCCTTCGCTTATACGTGTTATTCATCGCGGAGTAGCAATCGAGAAATTCCACCCAAATTCAGTAACGCCGGAGCGTCTTATTAAAATCGCAAAACAATGGCGCATCCCGGACGGTGCATCAGTCATCATGCTGCCGGGACGCATCAGCCGTATCAAAGGACATATGTTCCTAATCGATGCGATACAGCAACTAACACAAAAAGACATTTTCTGCCTGTTCGTCGGCTCCGACACTGGCAATGAAAACTATCGCAAGGAACTGGAAGCTTATATCAGCAGTAATAATATGGACGGCGATGTTCGGATTGTCACCAACTGCGATGACATGCCGGCAGCCTATATGCTAGCAACGGTAGTAGTATCACCTTCGCTCGTACCGGAAGGATTCGGACGCATTCCGATTGAAGCGCAGGCGATGGGACGTCCGGTGATTGCGATGGATCACGGCGGTGCACGCGAGACTATCCTGCGGAACGAAACCGGCTGGCTTGTTGCACACGAAGACGTAGAGCAACTCACCAATGCTCTTGCAGAAGCCGTGTCGCTGGATACGCGACAACGTGCGATTCTCGCGACTAAAGCGATGGGGTATGTGGCCGAACATTTCACCAACGAAAAAATGTGTGCAGGCACACTGGATGTCTATGCGGAACTACTGGAAAATAACGCCATGCGCGCCCTTCCTCCCGGAGACTGCGTCTGCGTCTCCGCGCAGGAACAAACCGACTGAAACATCGATCTGAGTGACTGCTACAGTACTGGTTGACAATTAACAGCTCTTTCTTGTACTACACAAAGAGATTTTACGTGGATGTCCGAAACCTAACGGATATTTATTATTTATTTATTTTTTATTGCTCTAATAAACTGGTTCCAACTGATTAAATCATTGAAGGAGTAGGAAAACATGAAAATGTCAAATTCACAAATGTTGTCAGGCTTGCTCCCACATATTTCCATTGAAATTCTAGATACGCTATCAACAGCGGATATGTGTGATTTATGCGATGCAACAGACGCAGCAATAGATGCTGGTGGCGGCGGTTTTGGATGGGTCACACCTCCCGAACGTTCAGTTCTGGAAAGATATTGGAAAGGCGTGATGACGGTTCCTGAAAGGCATTTGCTAGTAGCCAGAATGGACAGCATGATCTGCGGTGCTGTACAATTTATCGAGCCTAGCCGCAATAATGAATCACAGTCTTTCTCAACAACGCTACTAGCGTGCTTTATAGCTCCCTGGGCACGAGGACGCGGAGCCGGACGCAAACTTATGAAGACATCAGAAAAGCTTGCACTCGAAATGGGATATAAGGTTATACAACTGGACGTGCGTGAAACTCAAAAAACTGCGATTCATCTTTATGAATCAATGGGATACAAATGTTGGGGCATCAATCCCACTTATGCCCTGATCGACAAGCAAATCATCGCCGGACGATTTTTCACCAAAATCATCAGCCCACTTGTTGCTCTGAAAAAAGTATAAGGTACTTCAAAAAACCTTGTTGTCACCCCCGACTCGTTCGGGAGTCCAAAAGCGCATACGCGCGTCTTATGATGGAAATAAGGGGCTGACACCTAATATTGTTTTTTAAGGAGAAATTTTAGGTCATCCAAGAGTTGTTTTGGCGAACCTTCATTGAATCTCCACTCGCACTCCTTCAAGAATAATTCAAAATTTTGTTTTGGTATACCGTTGTATTTTCGCAAATGTCGTTTGGCTTGAGACCAAAAGTTTTCAATGCCGTTAATATGATTGCGATTGTGTACAAATTCACGGCTGTGATTGATTCTGAAATGCGTAAATTCTGATACATCCAAAGCATTGTAAGCTGTATGACCGTCTGTATAAACAATGCTGTCAGGCCTTATTTTACGCCTAATGAGGGGCAACAGCGTTTTTCTTTGCACGTTAGAAACCGACACCGTGTAAACTTTACCTCCTCGCTTAAGAAGACCAAATACAATTACTTTTCCGGCAGCTCCACGACCTCGTTTACCTTTACGACGACCACCAAAATAACTCTCGTCGACTTCGATTTCACCACAAAACTGCGCTGCTCGATTTTGCTGTTTGATGGCAATCTCACCGCGCAGTTTATGAAAGAATCTGATGGCAGAATTACGATGAACACACACCAGATCAGCCGCTGTTCTAGCCGGTGTACCTGCAACGAAGTATTCTAATAGCCGTAATTGCTGATAATTCGTTAATTTACAATGCTTTACGTACATCTCTGATTCCTAACTTATCTAAAGTCAGGTGTCAGCCCCGGAAAGAAAGTCTACATGACGGCAGGACTTCCTTTTGGATACCGGAACAAGTCCGGCATGACGAAATATTTTAAGGAACCGCAGATAAACGCAGATTCAGAGTGCAGTAAAATCCGCGTTTATTTGCGTCCATCTGTGGTTTTTAAAAATGCCCTTTATTTAAGGGTCAGTATCAAGCAGTTGTCTTTCAATATCCGACAAGCCTGCTTGGCATCGTTGCGGGCGAGGCCGGATAACCGCGCCCGATAAATCACGCCACGATTGGTCATAAGCGGAGCAATAGAATCCACACCAACATTCATACCACGCAAATTCCTCTTGGCGAAACTCAATGCCCTCACGCTGGCTTCATGGCTGGAAAATGCACCGACTTGAACAGCCCATCCACCCATTTTGGATGTCCTTTTCTGCTTATAGGCACCCATAGAAGCAGTGTTAAGAGAACTAGGCCGGAAAGCCCTTTCCATGCTTCTTTTTTCGTTATCATCATCCGTATCCCCCTGATCCATGACAAGACCCATAGCGTTAAATTGAGGTGTCTGGGAACGTCTAGCAACGGCCACATTAAAATCATCCGCTTCAAAAACAAAAGAAGGTCTACGATGAGGTAGCTTGTACTTCTCTCCTACAGCGAGAGAAGGTCTACGATGAGGTAACTTGTACTTCTCTCCTACAACGAGAGACGCTATACGAACGTTGCCAGTGCGAGCAAATCCCCGATCAAGCAATTTCTTCATGGCCATATTACGGCTTCTGGAGGTTCTGCCACCGAAAACAACGCCAATCAGACGCGTGCCATCACGAACAGCGGAAGATGCAAGATTATAGCCAGAGGCATAAACATAGCCAGTCTTAAGGCCATCCATTCCCTTATAACTTTTCATCAACTTATTATGGTTCCTGTAAGTACGGCCACCATAAGTGAAAGAAGCGGTGCTGAAATAATGATAATAGCTGGGATAATCGCGCATCAGAGAACGAGAAAGAATCGCCATATCGTATGCAGTACTCACCTGTTTCGAATGATAAAGGCCAGAAGCATTAATAAAACGGGTATTTTTCATACCTAGTTGCCGCGCTTTACTTGTCATCAAAAGAGCAAATCTCTTCTCAGATCCACCGACAGCTTCAGCAAGCACCACAGCAACATCATTGGCAGATTTCGTAACGATACTAAGAATAGCATCCTCGACACGAATAGTTCTACCAGCCTTCAGCCTCAAGGAAGAAGGCTTCTGCGCTTCTGCCCTTCTTGAAACGGAAATACGCCGATTTTTGCTCAACCTCCCACTTTCGATGGCCTCAAAAGTCAGATAAAGCGTCATCATTTTAGTGAGAGAAGCTGGATACAACCTTTTATTCGCATTCTTTCCACTAAGTACACGACCAGTAGAAGCATCGATAACAACTTCGGCAAACCGATCACGTCTGATATTCTTATTATTACGAGCAGCATCTGCAGAGCCTGCTCCCAAAGAGAGAATTAATGCAGCAACCAGAAGAGCTATTGAAAACCGTCGAAACTTCAAACGAATCACCCTTCCCACGGCTTTATGATTTATTGACATTACTGCCATCCCCATACAAAAAACACAATATCCGTTCACGCCTTTTTTGTCCAGTCAGCTTTTTGAAAAAGCATGCTTGAAAAACATATAAATACAAGGAATTCCCTGCTAAAACCTTTAACCAGTCACCGCGACTGATTTCTTCGAATCTATGATATAAATCCTGAATATTTGGTAAATCCCAAATATTTTTTGAACAACCTCAACAATTTTTACAATTCAGTTACATCTTCATATAATTCAGGCAATCGGTTATTACGGAATCTGAATTTAGTTCCGTGGTTGTGGCCGGTACGAGCATCAAAATCTACCAAGAGGTCACCATGTTCTATAGCTTGAATAAATCTTTCCTTTGAAAAACGTTTGAGCATATAAATTTTTGAATACTGAAAGTGCTCTATTCCGTTAATTTTCTTATGCAACGCTCCAAGAAAAAAACAGTTGTGCAATTTAGTTCCGGCCTTGTGATAAAGATCATCAAACCCCCAGTATGGTTGAGGATTTAACTCTAAACTTCCTATCTTCTTATAAACTCCTTCTAACCAATCTACATGTTTGTTGGCAACTATTGATGAATCAAAAGAAATCAACACTTTCTCTTCATTTCGATCTATTTTGACCATAAAACCCCTATCACTATGGCCTTGGGTTGAAATAGTCTGGCGAAAGCTCATTTCGTTTTTAGGATATTTGTTTCCAGCTTCTTTGTGAGCCCAACCATACTTGGGAAGCATAGTACTAGGTACAAATTTTAAGGCAGTGGGGCTTGGCTCCATATGAAAAAGAGTAATTAACGCACTGCTTTTGATCCTTTGGCACTTAAGCTCCCATTCTGCCGCATTAGGAATAGGAAGATTATTTTCTTTAATTCCTAATAAATCCTCAACTGTATTGCCAACCCCTCCAACGTTTCCCGGTCTAGCGGTCTCAATCCAACCCATTTCTCTGATCTCTTTAAGCTTTTCTATTAATGTATCTTTTGTATAAATTTCTACTAAATCACTCACAATTTTTTTCCTAGTATCTTAAACCATACATTCCTCAAATAAAGGCATCTCCTTTTGTCTTATCTCTTCTGATTTCATATTCTTTTTATCATCAAAATAATCAACTATACGCTTTTCAGCTAACTCCACATATTCTGGAGCTAACTCGATACCAACATAATCGCGATGATTTTTCTTGGCTGCAATAGCTGTTGTTCCCGATCCCATGAATGGATCAAGCACAACCTGTCCTGTTGTTGAACTAACAATTCTATCAATCAAAGCAATTGGAAACGGAGCCGGATGCGCGTTTTTCATTTCTTGTGGAAAATCCCAAATATCTCCAACAGCATTTGCTTTTTTAGCTAATTTAAAATTCTTTTTAGCAATCATATAAATTACTTCATAGGTTGGTAAGAAATAACCGGGGTTGAAGTTAATACCCCCTGCTCTACGCCAGATTATTATTTGCCTAACAGGAAATCCTTCAACAATATCTTGGCGATCTTGCAACAATCCACCTTGAACTCGCCATTTATGATTATAAAAAATAGCTCCATCTGGTTTAGTTATTCGTAACATTTCATCGAGACATTCACGCTGCCAAATAACGTATTTATCATGTGGCATACAATCATCGTGCAAAATATAACCGTTAATCAAAGCAGCATTTGACCATTTTCCACCTCGACCATCTTTCATGCCGTTTCCTGTTGAATTTTTTAAATTATAAGGCGGTGAAGTGACTACTAAATCAATGGTTTCATCTGGTATTTTTTTTAAGATTTTAATTACATCGCCACATATGATTTTATTAATAAAGTTCTTCGGCAATGATTTTATAGCCATCTTGTTCCCCTGTTATAAAATACGGCATTCCCATGATAGCCTTATATTTTTTTCACCGATGACAAACTAAGGCCACCAACCCCCATCTGCTCACCCCAAAAAGTTTCAAGATCGCACAGAATCTGATTCAAATCCTCAAGGCGGGAGTTGGGAAGTCCTGAGGATGCCAACCGTTCACCATGCTTTTTGTAAAGACAGGCAATAGCATCGTTCAGCTCTCGACCCTTGTCGGAAAGCTTGACCCTGACGGAACGTTTATCATGTACGGAACGCTCCTGAATCAAATAACCGTTCTCCACCATTTTCTTGACGTTATAAGAAACATTGGAACCAAGATAATACCCTCTCACAGTCAACTCGCCTACTGTCAACTCATCCGTCCCGATATTGTGCAAGATCATACTCTGCACATTATTGATGTCGAGAATACCAGCTCGTTCCAGTTCCACTTTCAAAACATCCAAAAACTGGCGGTGCAACCGCTCGATCAAATTAATAGAATCATAATAGGGCATCGTCACTTTGCATCTCCCCGATGTTTTCGCTGCTCACCATTGTAGAACGACTCACATTGTAAAACAATATCTCAGCTTTCATGGCTTCGAAATTTTATTGACAATTTATAGCCATAATAAAAAATTCCAGTAACAAAGTCATTTTTCCTCACTACCAACATCCGGGGGCACTATATTAGCAACAACATCCTCTGACTGGCGATATTTCAACACTACCGACAATGGAACCAGTTTAAACCCTCTGGTCTCAACCTCTGGAAGCCATGCTTCCAGCGCATCCAATGTAATATCTTTCGGATGACCGATGGCGACCGCCGATCCATTGAGACGCGCAATATCCTCCACCTTGCACAGCGCAGCCACCACGAATTCCGGCGTTTCCACATGATCCAGAAAAACATCACGATATGTAGCGGAAATGCCATGTTCTTGCGCCACTTTCCTGAGAATAGTGTGCAACGTAGTCCTTGAATCCAGAAAAAACACACCGCGTTTTTTAATTTCTTCCATCACGGTCTCTACCCCCGGACGATTCCGAGAAAACTTGCTCCCCATGTGATTGTTCACACCGACGTATCCACTAAACCCATCAAGATTCATCAGTAAATTTTTTTGAATCTGCTCCTTCGTCATACCTACCGCCAGATGATTCGGTCCCGGATTGACTGTTTCACGATCCGGCTCCATCGGAAGATGCAGGATAACTTCATATCCTCGTTCCATCGCCACATCCACCTGCTCCTGAACATTCGTGGAATAAGGCAGGAAGGACAAGGTGATAGAGGCATTCAGATTCCTAACCACACGCTCTGACTTTTTGCGATCAACCCCCATGTCGTCCATCACAATGGCAATTATCGGCTTCCACACAGGAGGAGTTATATCCCCCTCCGTAGGTACCAAAGCACCGAGGTCATTGTCGTAGGAGACATCTTCCCCACCCAAATCAAATATATCTATGGTAGGTGCTTTATTCACATTCCAGTAAATATCGCCCATACCAGACAGATATTTATCATCGCTCTGCGCTTCCGGCATGAGAACCAACGACAGCAAAACCACGAACAGCAGATTCTGAATAATTTTTTTCATTTTTCAAACAATTCCACGAGACATTGTAGTAGTTAAAAATAAGGTCTCAAACAAAATTATTGACACAGGTACGGAACTAAAGTAGAACAAAATAAGAATAACTTTTTTACGGGAGGCATCCATGCTCACCAGAAAACAACGCGACCTTCTAATGTTCATCAACAACTATATCCAGACAACCGGCCTATCACCATCGTTCGAGGAAATGAAAGTCGGACTTTCACTCAAATCCAAGTCTGGCATTCACCGACTAATAAGTGCCTTAGTCGAGCGTGGATTTTTAGAGCGTCTACCAAACAAAGCACGCGCACTGGAAATCAGAAAACTTCCAGAAAACGTACCCCCTCCCTCAAATAGCAACAGCTTGCATACGGTTTCCGAAGCTCCTGAACAACCACAAGACAGCGATGATCTTGCCCAAATACCCCTCCATGGAAAAATCTCCGCCGGAACACCGATAGAGGCCATACGCCACGAACAAGACACAATCGGCATTCCGATGAGTATGCTAGGTGCGCAACCATGCTATGCCCTAACCGTCGAGGGGGACTCAATGACAAAAGCCGGTATCATGGACGGAGATATTCTCGTCATCGAAAAATGCGACCGCGCCAACGATGGCGAAATCGTTGTGGCACTAGTAGACGAAGAAGAAGTTACTTTAAAACGCCTGCGCCGCGAAGTCGGCTCCATAGTGCTTATGCCGGAAAACGATGCCTACCAACCCCTCCGCCTCACCCCTGACCGAGTACGAATACAAGGGCGGCTAAGGAGCCTCTTCCGGTCATACTGAGAGGAGATCATCGAACATATTTGCGACGAACATATCTCGCCGCCCAAGGTCGCTCCCCGCGTTCTCCGGTGACTGTTCTGACAGTGAGAACGCCATCCTCTCCGAAATAAATAGCGTAAGCACCCTGACGCCGCAACGCACTTTTGGCAATAAGCAACTCCGGTTTCCTACACAGGTTCCGTTTGATATACAACGCACTGATAACAACATCGGCGGTAGCGCAGTCCTGTTTCAATGCTTGAAATTCCTTTACGAAAGAAACTAGCCTGCCATTCTTATTCCTGTAAATACAGGCATTCACATCGCAAGATATGGATGGAGCCTTCTCCTTCCAGAAAACGTGTCCTTCCCCCCCTTCCCGCTCGATCCAAATATTCCGCGCGAATTTTCCAGCCCTGCCGGAAGATATTCGCAAAATTCCATTATCGTCTCTGACTGCAAAAAGCTTTCCAGTATTCAATATCAGTACATCCGCGCGGGGAGTCATCGGTATCACAGCGATTCCAGCAAGAATAGGCACAATCCCCAACCAGCGAATTTTTCCGAGCCACAGACATATCCACAATCCCCCCAGACTCATCATCACCAAAACCCATATCGGCCATGCGTCAACGCGATAAAGAGCATACGGCCAACGCGAAATAATTTCCGCCATCCTGATAATAACGACAGCACTCCATTCCGACACTTTCAAAGGTATTTTTTCCAACCCAAGCGGCATCAGAAAACTTCCCACGATAGCCGCAGGCAACGTTACAAAAGAAGACAGCGGAACCGCAATCAGGTTAGCAACCAACCCCGGAAACATAGCCGCCCTCAGAAAGTGATATAAGGCTATCCCCGCCGTGGCGAATGTTGCTATCAACGTTGTCGCAAGGGAACCAAGAATATAAAGCCACGCTTTAGCGAACCAGCGACGGTTCTCATACCCCCTGCTCCACCATTCGCGAGTCGATTCATAAAAAGCAATCAATGCAACTACCGCGGCGAAGGATAACTGAAAACTGGCTCCGAACAGACTTTCCGGCTGAAACAATAAGACAGCCGCCGCAGCAAAAGCAGCCAGACGCAGGGTAAAGGGATCACGATCCAGCATAATCGCGGTCATCACCACGCACACCATGATAACGGAGCGTTCCGCCGAAATGCAGGGGCCTATCAGCAGCATATAAAAAATCGCGCCACACATAGCTATAAAAGCAGTAATTTTCTTGACCGGAAACCGCAGAGCAACAAAAGGAATAGCCGCCAGAAGGGAGCGCACCACCAAAAAGAGGAACCCCGTCACCATCGTGATCTGCAAACCGGAAATCGCTATCAGGTGCGCGATTCCAGCAGCGCGAATAACATCATAAGTCTTTTTGGATATATCCCGATCCTCACCATCCAGCAATGCTATGGTGATAGCCGCAGCATCGCTATTCGTGATGTTCTCTTTAATATGTGTGCGAAGGTACTTTCGCAGGGATGCAAAAAAGAACCCACTACTTTTAGCTTTTACAACTTCCACATCTCCAATGGCAAACCCAGT
>JAGLRU010000266.1 GCA_023136145.1 Alphaproteobacteria bacterium | reverse complement strand
GCCTGCCAAGCTTCTTCAGGGGATAATTGACCCTTCAAAAGCGCGAAAGCGATCACGACAGAACCCGTTGTAGCCGAGGCAGCTTGAATAACCGTGAATTCATCCACTGTAAATTCGTTGATAAGCTTTTCCAGTTTATCCATGGATTCCTGTGGCTGGCTACAGTGCCTAATGCCAGAGATGGTTTTAAAAACAATTCCGTATTGCTCCCGCATCCACGTGAGCAATGGCATCCAGCACAAATGATGGCGTTTGACTAGATCATCGGGATGCTCCGCGAAATAACACACCAAATCGGAACTGCCGTATTCCAAAATCCGCAAATTCATTTCAGATCGGTCATCTCCTCCAGCTTTATCAATCATCGTATTGGAAAGCTGAGTGAGTGGCATAAGGGATGGTCTAATGTCGCACTCTTGACATTCCCACTCATGCGCAACTGCATCTGCCAGTGCTATCGACGGCAAAAGAAGAAGCTTTTTCAATGGTGTCTTGAGAGGCTTCCCATCCAGAAGGACTGCATACCCATCGGGAACTCTCCCAGCCTCCGCTGTTTTATAAAATTTCTTCATGCTTCCACATTCTCGAATGGATCCGACTTGTCTTCGGGATTAAAATTGAAAAACTTCCATGTTTTTCGCATTTCAGTATCCAAAGGCGCAGTAATGTCTAGCTTTTTACCCGTCACCGGATGCGGCAGAATCATGCGGCGGGAATGCAAGTGCAGCACATTCGGTAAATCCGGCCTCTCCTCCAGAAGCGGCTGATGATAGCAATATTTGTAATCTCCCAGCAGTGGACAGCCTATCTCCAGCGCATGGACGCGAATCTGGTGAGTGCGTCCAGTCTTCGGCCAAAAAGCTACCCATGCCAGCTTATTCAACGCCGTATCCATCACCTGATAATAAGTGAACGCCGTTTTTCCCTTATCCTCACTGACTTTTCTCACCTTCTCCCCGCCGGGACCGTCAACTTTAGCAATAACGGTTTTTATCTTTCCCTGATGCTTTGAGGGTGCCGGAACCGTAATCGCCCAGTAGTATTTACGAATATCACGCCCCTGAAACAATTCCCCCATTCTTCTGGCGATTTTCGGATTACGCGCCAGAAGTAAGATTCCCGATGTATCTTTGTCGAGACGATGTACCAGATGTGGGCGCACGCCATCATAGATCAGCCCATCAAGCATTCCATCAATATGTCGCCTGATTCCAGACCCACCCTGCGATGCCAGACCTGCGGGTTTGTTGATTGCTATAACATGCTCGTCCTTGTATAAAACTAGTGACTGGATAAAATCGACATCCTTTTTTGTTATTCCGCGTCCGTTTTTCGGAACGGCTAATGTCATTTGCGGCGGGATGCGGATCAACTGACCCATGACGAGACGTGCATCTCCCTTAACCCTCTTACCATCCACACGCACCTGTCCGGTACGCAATACTTTCTGCAAATTGCTAAACGTTGTATCTGGATATTTTTTCTTTAGCCAGCGATCTAGTCGGACTCCATCGTCTTCTTCTAAAACCGTCACATTTTCAACCATCAAGAAAATACTCCACGAACAAGGTATACCGCAACAAATATTGCGGTAAGAGAAAATGTCACAGACAAGAACACATAAAGCGCAGCTGTTATATACTGGTTCGTCTCTATAAGCCTAAGAACATCGAAGGAAAACGTCGAAAAAGTGGTGAACCCGCCCAAAAGTCCAGTAACAAGAAAAGCACGAGTTTCAAGCGGAACCTGCCATTTCAATGCCATAGTTTCCATTATTGCGCCGATGATAAACGACCCCAGCACATTTACCAATAAAATACCGTAAGGGAAAGCATCACCGAAAATACCTGTCACAGTATTTACGGCATAATGACGAAGAACGGAACCCAGCCCGCCACCAAGGGCGATTGCTAAAATCATATTCAGGATTTTTCTCCCTTTTCCTTACGCAGCTTATCCCAGTAATCAATGCGCTTTTTGATCTCGCGCTCGAAACCTCGCTCAACAGGCTTATAAAAACGCTGGCGCGACATCCCCTCCGGAAAATAATCCTGTCCAGAAAACCCGCTCTCCATGTCGTGATCGTATTTATAACCACTGCCGTAACCAATATCCTTCATCAGCTTTGTCGGCGCATTAAGAATATGATTTGGCGGCATAAGCGATCCAATTGTTTTTGCCGCCGCCTTCGCCGCATTATGCGCCATATAAGAGGAATTTGATTTCGGTGCCGTCGCCAGATATATAAGTGCCTCTGCTAGCGCAAGCTCACCTTCTGGTGAGCCGAGACGCTCGTATAAGTCCCATGCGCCGAGGCAGATCGTCATAGCTTGCGGATCAGCCAAACCAATATCCTCTACCGCCATCCGCGCCATCCGCCGCGCAATAAAGCGCGGGTCTTCCCCACCGTCAAGCATCCGGCAAAACCAGTAGAGTGCAGCATCAGCATCAGAACCGCGCACAGATTTATGCAGCGCACTGATAAGATTATAGTGTCCTTCCTGCGCCTTGTCGTAGAGTGGAGCACGTTTTTGAACCAGCTTCGTTAATGCTTCAATATCCAGCGTACCCTTTTTTTGTGCCTGAAAAACCTGTTCCGCTAGATTCAGGATATACCGCCCATCACCATCAGCCATGCCAAGAATACTCAGACGCGCTTCCGGTGTCAGTGGCAGTGGACGATTCATAGTTTTTTCAGCCCGCTGCAAAAGGACTTCAAGTACCGCTTCGTCCAGACGATTCAGAACAAGCACCTGACACCGTGACAATAGAGCAGCATTTATTTCAAACGATGGATTTTCGGTCGTGGCACCTACCAGCGTGATCGTGCCGTTCTCAACATAAGGGAGAAAGGAATCCTGCTGAGACTTATTGAATCGGTGGATTTCATCGACAAATAGCAGCGTTCCGCGCCCCATGCGTCGACGGTGGGTGGCGGATTCAAACACTTTTCTAAGATCAGCAACGCCGCTAAACACCGCAGAAATCGCCTCGAAATGCAGATTGGTATGTGCAGCCAAAAGCCTCGCCAGCGTTGTCTTTCCGCATCCGGGAGGTCCCCAGAAAATAATCGAGGAAATTTTTCCCTGACCAGCCATGCGGACGATTGGGCCGTCATCCTTAAGCAAATGATCCTGCCCCACCACATCTTCCAGACACGCCGGACGCAATAAATCCGCCAGAGGCCTAGGAGCCTCCCTGCTTTTGTCCTCCACTGAGACTTCAAAAAGGGTGCTCATCTGGTGATCGTCAATTTCATCATCCGGCTACCGCGCTGTATCTGAATCTGCCAGCGTCTGATGTTGTTGGACTTCAGCAGTTTGCGGAGTTGATCCACTGAAATGACTTTCTTTCCGTTGATGGATAGTAGGATGTCTCCCTTGCCAAGTCCAAGAGAAGCAGCCTTGCCGCCTTCTACCCTGAGAATGACAACGCCGGATTCCTGCGACAACTGCCCGATTTCTTCAATTAATGCCGGAGATATATTAACAACGACCGCACCAGAAAGCGGGTTGGCTCCTTTAATCAAGGTTTCCTCTCGTGGAGGATCTTCTGGAGGCGGGGCAGCGATTATAGTTACCTCAAAGGGTTTTTTGTCACGCCATACCTTTAACAAAATGGGGCTGCCTATGGACACTGTCGCTAAACGGAATTTCAGAGCTTCCGGATCAGATACATCCATGCCATTGATCGAAAGAATAACATCCCCTCTCTTGATTCCCGCCATATCTGCGGGGCCGGATGAACGGACATAATTGATAAGTGATCCCTGCGCTTTTTTAAGACCCAGACTTTCTACCATATCTGGAGTGATCGTCTGACTGGACATACCCATCCACGGACGCACGACCCTGCCGCCATGCCGTGATGCCTCGATAACTGTTCTCACCATATTGGCCGGAACGGCAAAACCGATACCGAGAGAACCACCGCTTTTGGAAAAAATCGTACTGTTAATACCAATCAAATAGCCTTTCATATCAACCAAAGCACCGCCGGAATTACCAGGATTAATCGCAGCATCCGTTTGAATAAAAAAGTTATAATGAGAAATACCCACATCCGTACGCGCCACACCGGAAACAATGCCGCTCGTCACCGTCTGCCCGACACCGAAAGGATTCCCTATCGCCAGCACCAGATCACCCACTTCCACAGCATCACTATCAGCTAGTTTCAAAAAGGGAAGTTTTTCACCCTCTGTATCAATTTTAAGAATAGCCAAATCAGTTCCATTATCGGACAGTAATTTCTTCGCCGTGAATTCGCGCCCGTCTGCCATCACCACGTTAATCTCGGTTGCGTTCCTGACAACATGGTTATTAGTGGCGATTACGCCAGTCGTATCTACAATCACGCCGGAACCCAAAGAGTTTTTGATCCGCGTGCGTACAGAGCCGCCGAACTGCGATCCATTAAAGAACTGGTTGAAAAACGGATCATTGAAAAAAGGACTGATGGAGCGCATTTTCTCTTTAACAACACGCTTTGCATAAATATTGACCACCGCCGGACTGGTTTTTTTAACCAGCGGCGCGAAAGAAAGATGTATTTGCTGGACGGATTGCGGCACTTGTGACTCAGCAACTGCAACACCCGAAAATAAAACAGTCGCAATCAGTCCCAAAAAAATCCTGAAAGATATTTTTTTCATATTTATTTACTCCGATTTTTTTACACGGATGGACACAGATAAACACGGATTAGAACAATTTCATAATGAATAATATAGCTGCAACTTCTCCCACCGTCATACTCGCCTCCGCATGGGCATCCGATAGGCAATCCTGCCATCTTATACCAATTCTCAATCAATATGAACCAAAGGCTGTCAGTAAAACTTCACCGCCTTATGGGACTAAACATATAGAAAATTTTGGAGTTTTTAGAAGTGGACTTCTAATAGACAAACTCTGGATGAAGTTTACAATAATACTCAAATTTATAAGGGGGATGTCTATCATAAATGAAAGTGGCATAAATGCGTATTTTAATAACAGAATTTCCACAGGTCAAAAATTATGACCGATGGTATTATTCATTATGAAACTGTCCTTATCCGTGGGGAAAATGCTCTAACATTAAATGGATATGACTTGGCTCCTCTGCCTGCGGGGGTGACGAGGGTGCATGGATAGTGATATGCTGGAATTCTATTCCATCGGAAAGGCATACAATAGATGTTCGATATTGCGCAGCTTGCAAAGGGTGCCAGAGTTCAAATTGATCGTTCCCGCGATTCCTGCTTAACGGAATTTGGGAAAGCTGTTCTTGCGGATCGTTATTTGCTGCCGGGTGAATCTTCTCAGGATGCTTTCGCTCGCGTGGCGATGTTTTACGCGGATGATTCTGCCCATGCACAGCGACTTTATGATTATATCTCCGGGCTGTGGTTTATGCCTGACTCCGCCATTCTCGGCAGTGGCGGCGCGGATCGTCGTCTGCCAGTCTCATGTTTTTTGAATGAATGTGACGATAGCCTGTCCGGCATAGTTGATCTGTGGAATGAAAACGTCTGGCTGGCATCGTGCGGTGGCAGTATTGGCAGTTATTGGGGAAACCTGCGCTCACTAGGGGAAAAAGCGGGGCGCGATGGGAAAACTCCGGGGATCATCCCTTTTATCCATGTGCAAGATTCGTTAATGCTTGCTATTGAGCAGCTTCCATCCGCCGTTTATCTGCCAGTTAGTCACCCGGAAATTGAAGAATTTATCGACCTGCGACGATCTGCCGGAGATAATTCCGACCGCAAGGCACTTCATCTTCATCATGGTATTTTGATTCCGAACGCTTTTATGCGTGCGGTAGAAGACGGTGGAGAATGGGCGTTAACCAGTCCAAAAGACGGAAGCGTGCTTAGACGAATATCCGCACGCAGCCTTTGGAGTCGTATTCTTTCTGCCCGCATCGAAACCGGCGAGCCGTATCTAATTTACATCGATAATGTTAACAGTGCGATTCCAGAGCATCACAAAATAGCAGGTCTTCCCGTGAAAATGTCCGGGGCATCCAGCGAGGTCATGTTGCCAACCGGTATGGATCATCACGGACAGAGAAGGACGGCGGTCTGTTGTATGTCTGCCCTAAATCTTGAAAAATTTGATGAATGGGAGGAGCATCCGGCTTTTATCGAGGATGTCTTGCGTTTTCTCGACAATGCGCTGGAGGATTTTATCCGTCG
>JAGLRU010000265.1 GCA_023136145.1 Alphaproteobacteria bacterium | reverse complement strand
TATAGAGGTAGAGGCCTGCGTGCTGGTCGACGGCCGTGACCGTGGTATCGTCTGTGGCGACGTCTAATTTGACAAAGTAGGAGCCTACAGCTGCTACTGCCGAAACCGTGTCGGAGATCACATCCACCGTGTAAGTGGTGATGGTATTGGCCTCGACTACCGGCTGTTCTAAATTTGTATCATCATCATGCGCGGACTGCATCCAGTTGTATTCGACGGTGTCGGTAACGTTCTTCACGTAGCCTAAGCGCGCGCCGATGTTGGTTTCGGTCTGCGCGCTTCCGCTAAAGAGGCTGCACCCGGCGCCAAGGGCCGGAGAATCAGCGTTGACATACATAAAGTCGGCATTGGCCGGGACAACAGAGGCAAAGCTGGGATTCTGTCCGGTTATGGCATTGCTACCGGTTGAGCCATCGCCACCAGTATTGCTGAAGAATAGGTTGTAGCCGATGGTGTTTCCAGTACCATTATCATCTATGCCCTCATTCGTTTGGTTAGAAAGAATATTGTTCCTTATTATATTATTCTGAGTATTTACAGCAATGCCATCCTCACTATTATTATCAATAGTATTATTGCAAATACAATTATTACTACCACTAGAGATACCAATACCATGACTGGCGTTTCCATAAATAACATTATTTATTATTGTACTGTTACTAGCTCCCGAATTAAAAATTCCAGGTCCACCATTAGAATAAATCAAGTTAGAACTAATGATATGATTATTCCCAGATGTACAAAACAAACCATAATCACTATTATTATGTATTGTATTATTGTGAAAAACATTATATCCTCCAGCACTGCCGCTATAAAAACACAAGCCCCCATAGCCATGATGAACATTAGAACCTTCTATTACAAACCCTTCCCCATTCACATCAGCATCAATAGCATTAATGTAAATCCCATACTTCGTATTCTCATTCTTCCCCATATAACTAATTTCGGTGTACTTAAGTATCGTCTCTGAGCCGTCCATGAGATAGATATAGGCATTGCGGCTGTCGGTTTCATGATAAGGCGTAACCTGGGTCAGGGCGGTGATCAGGCAGTTTTGCTCGGAAGTTGAAACACCCAGTACATCAAGGAATCCGATGTCGTGGACGATCAGGCCGAACTGGGCGTTTGTTTCGCAATCAAGTTTGATGGCCGTGGTAAAGGTTGTCGCGGCGCGCACGGTTAATGTACCATAAACATGGATATCACCGTCAACGATCAGGGTGCTGTCGGCGGCGGTGTCGAAGTTTAATGTGGCTCCGCTTTCAATAGTAAGTTCCTTACAGCTTGCTTCGGTATCATCAAGGTCAAAGGTAACGGTCCTTCCCGTGGAAATCGTAACATTCTGATGTTTACAAGGCACCTTGCCGTCGCTCCACGTGGCTGAACTGCTCCAGTTTCCATCCTGCGTGGGGGTTGAGGTCTCGTCACATTCATAGACGGTATTATTTGAACCGGCCTGCGCGTTGGTGCCGCCTGCCGCGCCGCCGTTGGACTGTAAAGTGCCTGAGAAGGTCTTGGTATCATACATGAAGAAGATCCGGCCCGCGCCGCCTCCGCCACCGCCATTGGTACTATCGCCGTCCCCGTCGCCGCCGTCGGCGGTAATAATACCGGCGCCGGCTAAAGTATTGACCACACCTTTGATGCTGCCGCCTGACGCACCGCCGGCATTGCTTGAACCCGCCGCGTCACTACCGTCGCTGATCAATTGGCCCGCTACGGTCAGCGTTCCTGTCGCCTCAATTGATATAGCGCTGCCGCCGGAACCGCCATCGGTGGCGCCGCCGCCGGAACCCAGATCCATCGGATTAGTGGCCAAACCATAGGTTGAACCGCCGGTTCCTCCGTCGGATGAATCCCCGCCCGCGCCGCCATATCCGCCGCCGGCGCCATAACTGGTGCCTATGCCACCCGCGCCGGGACCATAATTATACTCGAAACCAAGGCCATTAGCGGTAATCGCCGCGCCTGTCCCGGTTACTCCGTGGATATTGATGTTGGTTGCGGTAAGAGCAGCCCCTGAATCATAAAAAACCTCAACCCCGCTTCCAGCGTTATAGAGCGCATTTACATCATATACGGATAAAACCCGGTTATATACAAATAGGTTATCTATTGTGCCCGCAAAAGTGTTTGCTCCCGCGGAATCGCTTCCTATATATAATGGACTTGCCGCGGTGTCTAAAGTTACTGAACTAACCGTCTCGTATAATCTACCGTTTAAATAATACTTAACATCTGTCCCGTCATAAACTAAAGTATGAAACTGCCAATCTGTGCCGTTTAAATCAGCGCCAGTATCGTTAACATTGGTCGCTGAACCATCGCCGGCCATAAGATAGATATCGTCGCTGGTAATATACAGCCCAAATCGTTGGTAATCATTAGTTGTGGTATTACCTGTTACAAACAGCCAGTCCGTTCCGGTTACCGGGTCAGCAGTGGGTTTTGCCCAAAAACTTATACTTCTTGCCTCAGCCCCGCTTATTCCCATATTAGCTGTGCTTTCAAGATAATCTGTGCTGCCATTAAAAGTTAAAGCTCCGTCTGTTATTCCCGTGGTATGTAAAACAGAGGTATATTGTTTTGCAGTTAGATGATTAGTCCCTATGTTATCCTCTACTGTATAGCTATCAGCAACATTATCATTCATCTTCCATTGAGCAATAGGAGGAAACGCTGGGACTCTGCCACCGGCGATTATCTGTGCTGTGTCAGTGTCATCAGCCGAAGTTCCGATATTGATATCGCCGACTGAGGATAACTTGCAATTGCCCGGAATCTTCATCCTGGCTTTGTTCTTCACCGTAACTGAATCAAAGATCAATGTGGCCGGCGTGCCGGTGAAGTTGGATGAAGGAATGGGGATGTCAAGAGCGCCATAGCTATTGTCATCGACAATCAAGTCGCCATAGGTTGAAGTGCCAGTGTCAAAAAGGACAATAGTTCCCACGCTACCTCTACAACTCGCGCCGGAACCACTATTTCCACCATAAACAGTCTTAGTAGTATTATCACTGCTATTAATGCTATATTCGATCTTGATTCTTCCGCCTCCGCCGCCGGTCTGTCCGCTAGCGCCGGAACCATTTCCTCCATTAGCTAAAATAACTCCTGCTCCAGCTAAGGTATTAGTGGTTATATTGATTGAACCGCCGGAACCACTTCCCGCACTGCTGCTCTGACCGTTGGCTGAAAGTGTACCCTCAACAGTTAAGGTACCGGCAACATTAAGGAGTATTGCTCCGCCACCAGAGGGATAATAATATCCGCCGCTGCCTAAACTTGCGGGATTGGTAACTGAGCCATATGTGGATTTAACACTATTACCCCCCATTCCGCCATAATTTCCAGACCAATAGCCGCTTCCTCCCGCTCCCGGCCCTTGGCCGATCCCAAACCCCTTCCCATCCGTATTAATACTTGCACCTGATGCAATAGTAATATCATCGGCATTTACTGTAAAACCAATTCCTTCGGGGTTAACTGCATTAGTGTCACCTTCAAAGACAAGATCGCCACTATTAACGGTAATATCACCTGTTGTGGTGAATGATTTTCCTGAACCATCAGTGCTGTTTTCAAATGTTACTGATCCTGTGTAACCTGCCAATAAGTTTAGTGTGGCAAGATTATCATTGAAGGTATCAACTGTACAGTTATAGGTAGAACATCCATTAAATATGACATCCTCACCCACAGCAGGCACCACCTCTTTACACCAGTTTCCGGTTGTTGACCAATTACCCGCTCCAGACGCAACCCATACATTACCGCTGCCTATTGACCAATTAACACAATTATCTATAGTTCCATTGTAATTTACCACAGGGGTTCCGGTTCCCAGTATATCAATCGCATCGACATAGCAGGCACTCGCTGAGCCATTTAGAGTAAGAGTTGCCTGGGTATCTGCAACTGAAGATTGTAACGTAATGCCGTTGGAGAGAGTTCCCGCCGCGACAAAGGCTCCATTTACAGTAGTGGTTGTTGATTCTTGCAAATTTACTGTTTTGGGTGCTCCTATGGTAAGTGTAGCAAAAGTATTTGAATAGTTTATATCAACAGAGCCTGTGCCCGAACCTGTTATTATTAAATTATTATAGGTTTGATTCCCTCCTTCAAAAGTTTTAATAATAGAACCTGTATTACTTAGTACTATGGTAGATGTGTCTTCATTTAAAGTTAAATTAGTAGTGTCTCTAAAATCCCACACTCTTCCAGACTCTATCAAAGTCCAGGTTCCTGAACCCATAGTAAGTGTACGAGTATTAGAGTTACGAGAAGTAACAGCATCACAAGTTACACTCTGGTCATTTGCATCAAATGTTCCATAATTCAACTCTACACGACCACTACTTACATAAGCATCTTGAAGCGTATAGGAACCTCCAAAAGCATTTATATCAACAATCATATAGCTCAAACTAACCCCATTACTTGTTATTGTTTCTGCCCCTCTACCGGCTAAAGAAAGGGGTTCACCAGTAGCACCTGAGATAGTTATATCAGAATCAAGTGTTAATGAACCATACATTTCTTGGATTACAATATTCGTATGTACTGTTGTAGCTTGGTCTACACCAGTAAAATTTATATCGGCTCCCATACGAGGCATATCTTGTATAACTGCCTGAGCGCCATTATCAAACGAGTTAGCGTCAAACACTACATCATCCTGTGGAAGCGGCACTCTACCTGCGCCTCCTCCACCGTCAGTTGCAAGGAACCAATTTCCACTATCCGACCAATTGCCTCCATCAACGTGCCAATATTGTATTGCCGCCGGAGTAAAGGTTATTCCAGTGTTGCCGCCGCAATCTCCTGAACCGCCGGTGATGGCGGATAAATCCTGCGCCGGCGTCATCGTGATATCGCGGAAATCCACGTTGGAAGCATTGACGGTCGCGCCGGTGACGGTAAGAGTGGACGCTGTGCCGAGGGTATTGCTACTAACTAACAATCTATTAATTGCAGAATTACCATTGAGGTTAAGACTACCGGTAATAGTTATACTATCCGAAAATCTAATTGAATCTGTTTTTGCGGCCGTCCCTGTTCTTGTGAAGTTCGTTAAACTGGGAACGCCTTCAATCCAGGGAGCACCAGCGCCTGTAAAGTTGATGGTATAAAAATTCCTGCCGCCGCCTTTGACGGGGGTATCACTACCGGTTACATTTATAATACTTGTTCCTGCATAAACCGTTGGGCCAGCTCCGATGGAATTAAAATCAAGGGCCCAGCCTCCCCCACTTCTTGAAAGATTTATTGTGCTATTTCCGAAATAGATAGTTCTGGTATTAAAAAGTGATACGAGACTTCCCCAATTATGTGTTAAGCCTAAGGCATCCGTCGGCCCGTCGGTCTTGAGTGTGCCTTGCGTCAAGTTAACGGTCTGCGTCGCTGACCTGCCGGTGAAGTTATCCATCAAGGTTACGGTAATACCGGAACCATTAACCGTAAAGTTTCCTAAAGATTTACCGCCTGTGTAGACATTGCTCGTTCCATCTATTACAATGGCACAAGTATCAGTGGTAGGGGCATAAGTCATACCTGAAACTAACGTAAGATTG
>JAGLRU010000264.1 GCA_023136145.1 Alphaproteobacteria bacterium | reverse complement strand
TTCCAGTCCTTCGGCGGAGTTCCCGAAAATGACAAGGCTGTTCAGATTATCAAATGTTCCGTTTTTGGAAGCTTTTAAATCCCCTCCTTTGGGAGCCGCCGGATTAGCATAGTCAAAGTGTTTGTAATTTTCCGGATAGAGAGGCTGACCATGCATGGCGAGTGCGTGCATATGTTCCGCATTGGCGATAGAAGGGAAAAAGAGCAGTAGTGCAAAAATCCAGCGAATCATGCCGATTTTCTTTTATCTTTCAATAATTGGGCAAGGTTTATTTGCGGACGGGCACCGACATGTGAAATGATTTCCGCCGCTGCTATGGAGGCGATATGCCCGCATTCCTCAAGAGATTTGTTTTGTGTATAACCGTAAAGAAAGCCTGCTGCGAATGAATCTCCTGCGCCGGTTGTATCCATAACTTGTGCTACGGGTGCGGTTTTCACATTAAGTATCTCATCTTTTTTGATGAGCATAGAGCCTTCAGCCCCTTTGGTAATGACGGTTAGTTCACAGTGTGAAGGGATATTTGAAGGGTTGGTTGTTCCATACAGGGACAGAATTTCTGCTTCGTTTCCAAACAGGATATCTACATGATTATTGACGAGTTCTAGAAAATCTTCCCGATGTTCCTCTACGCAGAATTGGTCAGAGAGTGTTAGGGAAATCTTTTTCCCTGCAGCGTGAGCAATTTCTGCCGCTTTACGGAAAGCTTTTTTTGTGTTGCTACGGTTAAACAGGTACCCTTCCAGATAAGTTACCTGTGCGTTTTTAATCATTTTTTCGTCTATATCTATCGGCCCAAGGCATTTACTGGCACCAAGAAAGGTGTACATTGTCCGTTGTGCATCCGGTGTAATCATAATAAGGGATCGTGATGTTGGTATCTCTGCTGTTGGAAGCGGCGGTGTTTTAAAAATTACGTTGGTTGACTGAATATCACGGCGGAATATATCGCCTAGCTGATCTTCCGCGACCTTACCGATATATCCGGCATGACCGCCCAGAGAGGTAAATGCTACGACTGTATTGGCTGCCGAACCGCCTGACATTGTTGTTGTTTCTTCCATTTTGGAAT
>JAGLRU010000263.1 GCA_023136145.1 Alphaproteobacteria bacterium | reverse complement strand
TATCTGCGGATTGCGCCGGAGCTTTATCTAAAAAGGCTGGTGGTGGGAGGGTTTGAACGGGTGTTCGAGATCAACCGCTGCTTTCGTAACGAAGGAATTTCAATCAAACATAACCCTGAGTTTACCTCCGTCGAGTTTTATCAGGCTTATGCCGACTACAGCGATATGATGAATCTGACAGAACGTATCATCGAAGGTACTGTCAAGGCTACGAATGATGGTGCTACCAAAGTGAAATACGGTGAGCAGGATTTTGATTTCAAAGCACCGTGGCCACGAAAGTCCATGACGGATTTGGTAAAGGAAAAAACCGGCATTGATTTCATTACCATTCCCAATGCCGCTGATGCCATAGTGGCAGCCGAAAAAGTCGGAGTCTCCGTAAAACCCGATGCAAGCTGGGGCGAAGTAGTTGAGGCAGTCTTTGCCGAAAGAGTGGAGGATACGCTTATCCAGCCCATCCATGTGATCGATCTGCCAAAGGATATTTCGCCACTGGCAAAAGTACACCGTAGCAACCCTCTACTAACTGAGCGGTTTGAAAGTTATGTCAACGCATGGGAAGTCGCCAATGGATTTTCGGAGTTGATCAACCCGTTCGATCAGCTTGACCGTTTTAAAAAACAGGTCGAGGCGCGGGAGAAGGGTGACGAGGAAGCCCAAATGCTCGATGAGGATTTCGTTGAGGCACTAGAATACGGTATGCCACCAACTGGAGGGGTCGGGATCGGAATCGATAGGCTTGTGATGCTGCTAACCAATTCGCAAAGTATCCGCGATGTTATCGCCTTTCCAACACTAAAGCAGTATAGGTGAAGTCAGGTTTTGAGCTAAATAAATATTTATATATTGATGTGTCTTGCTGTTCTGTCAACATGTTGTTTTGATATGAGTCTGGAATCTGTAACTGCGCTTGCTCTGGCAACTGTCATCCTTGGTCTTTCACCTGGGCCTGCGGTATTTGCGACAATCGGACGCTCCTTGAGCCTGAGGCTTGGTCAAACTTACCTGTTTATTACCGGCATCATTCTTGGCGATATTTTTTTTTCGTTGCTTGCCATGAGCGGGTTGTCAGCTTTGGCGAACCACTATGCGCCTGTTTTTGTTGCATTAAAAATTATTGGCGGCGGGTATCTCATTTATCTCGGCATTCAAAGCCTAGCTGACACAAAATATTCGGAATTATCCATGAACTTTACCGAAAAGGGGTCGTGTTTAGTCGCCAGCGGTTTTCTTTTAACGGCCTCAAACCCAAAAGACTTATTGTTTTTTGTCGGCTTTCTGCCACTGTTTATAGACCTGAAGATATCGAGCGTCGGACAAATGATGCTTGCCTCTGGAGTGATTGCACTCGCTTTCACCGTGACGCTTAGCTTTTATGTCCTCGTGGCGAGCTATGCGCGTGCGTTATTCAAATCCGGGGATACCGTTTTATGGCTTCATCGGATTACCGGTATTCTGATGATTGGTGTCGGAGTCAGCGTCATCTTTTTTTAGGGAAGCTCTGAACAAGTCATCGCATTTCCAATACTAAAGCAGTATAGGTGAAGTCGGGTTTTATAATTTGTTTTTGATTGAAGCAATACAAGAATTAGCACAGTGCGATTCGCGGATTTTTAGGACATTTCTTTCAAAATTGCACCATTGGAATTAAATTTTCTATACTATGTAATATAGAGTCATTGTGTTCTAACTTATTGAGTCTAAAGGATCACTACTTAATTTTTGGTAAACGCCGTATATTTATTACGTTAAATGCCCTATAAACGCTAGACGATGTGTAATTGTCATGGTACGACTTTTACAGTTCCTTTTACCGAATAGCTAATGGCGTGTACTTCGCTACACTCTTTTCGACGTGAAATAAAACAAAGGCGCGGTTAATTGAAAGTCATGGCAGCAGAGATGCAGCAAACGATAAAAAAGCAAGATTCTTGTGCTATTGCGGTAGACGTGGTGGATCAGGTTTTTATGTTGTTGTATCGGTATGTACACCGTCACTGGCCTCGGATCACGCGCCTGATTGTGGCGCTGCTTCCACTGATGGTGCTTCTGGTGGGAAGCTGTAAAACTTCTCAATTACCTTTGGCATACGGCGATAATTCTAGTTCGGAACAGTTTCGCACAGCATTGTTTCCAGATCGCGTAAATTTTCAGGGTTCGAATTATTATCCCGCCGCTGGATATGTATCCCGCGCGCGAACCTTTGTCACAGACACACCGGAAGTTCTGATGATGATGACACAAAAGGAAATCGGTTATTTGTTTGGTAATCCCACCATGCACCGTCGTGATGCTGACGCGGAAGTGCTGCAATACAAAACTAACGGCTGCGTGGTAGATTTTTATTTTTATAACGAACGTGGCACTCGCGATCCGACTCAGCTTTCTTATGTTGATCTTCGCCTGAAAGACGAAATGATTCATGGAGGTATAATGCGCATGAAACCTCTGTCCATCAGAGAACAATCAGAATGCCTCCGCGATGTAGTCACTTCTCGTAGCTTTTTTGGCAACACGCACGTCTGATCTTTAAAGATAGTACCATCACCATGATTTGAGTTAACTCACGGCGAAGTATAACAAAGCTATCTTAAATTATAACAATGCTGGATTTTTTGGAAAGCTTTCCTTGTTCATTCTGTCTGCCGCTTTTGTCGCTGCGGTAATTTTTTCTTTCAGCTCTTTGACATTGCCTTCCGCAGTTTTCACACGGTCAGGAAAATCGGAGGTGCTTATCCACAAAGCAAGGGACTTGTCTTCATAATATTTCGCCATTGCCAGTATCTGCGGTCTGGCCGCAAGATTGTCTGTAGTATCGGAGATTCCAATGTACGATTCAGCCACTCTGTGATGAGCGGCGGCAAGATCGGATTTTATACGATAGGCAGAGGAATGATATGTCTGAACCGCTTCGTAACGGGGAATAACTTCTTCCTTAAGCTCTTTTATAGCATCCTCAAACTTTTTCTTTTTTATATTCTTATCGAGTTCTGCTTTGGCTTGAGGCATGTATACCAGAGAAGCTAGATTATAGCCGTTTTTCGCCCGTTCGTGTGTTGATTTCTGGGCACTGGATTTTTCATTCAGTTCGTTGATGCCTGCCACTTTCTTCAGAATAGATTCTGCATGAGCATAGTCTTTGTTTTTTGCAAGGGTAATGCCCAGAGCGTTCATGTTCATGGCATAGGATATTGTCGCATTAGATGGCGTCAGTTCCAGAGCGAGGTTGGCATGATAGAGGGATTTATCTTTTTCCTTCTTTTCCGCGTAGTATATCCCCAGTCCCGCATGTGCGCTTGCTTTTTCTAGGTCGCTGGTGCTGCTCTTAATGAGTTCCTCCCATACAATGGCAGCCGAGCCTTTTTGACCATATCGCCAAAGATCCCATCCGTTGGTCATGTTATCCTCTTATCCTCCTGATTATGATTGTAGCATAATATCATATTTTTCAGATGTTATCCAGCCACAAGATTTGTTCATTATGCTAGAAATGATTATAAGGATAGCAACATAAGAAAAACGTCTGATGTAAAGAATTTTTTAACTAAGATATGCTTAGTGGTGTCATGCGCGATAATTTCTGATACAATGACAATGTGCTGGAGATAATGCCAATGTTTTTGGCACCGGAACGGAGGCTCATCGGGGGATGAGATTTGGGGAGCTTGTCGTGGGTTAAGCGGAAAAAGCCGCAGTCTGCGTACGGGTTGGAGTGGGGTCTGTGAAGTGAGATTTTTTAAAAAGCGTGGAAATTCACGTTCGCGTCGCAAGTCCAAAGTTTGGCGTTTGCGGTGTCAGAAGTGTGTATTTGTGGCAGGGATTTTGGCCGTGATCGGCGGTGCGGTATTTTTTGGCTATCACAATGATTTCCTTAAAAAAACAGAGGATCGGATTGTCGCGGAAATTCTCACTCGTACAGCCGATGCCGGATTTAAGGTAAAAGACATTCTTGTCACCGGACGTGTGCAGGTTCCGGCTGAGGAACTGCTGGCTTGCCTTAGCATCAGGAAGGATATGCCTATTTTCGGCATCAACATCACTGAGGCGCGGGAATCATTGGCAGTGTTATCGTGGGTCGAGGATGTTTCCATCTCGCGCCGATTGCCAGATACCATTATTGTTGAACTGAAAGAGCGAGTTCCGGTGGCACTATGGCAATATCGAAAAAAAATTTCCATGATCGATCAGAATGGTGTTCTTCTGACTTCTGATAATCTTAATGCGTGGAAGCATTTGCCTATGATCGTCGGTGAGGATGCGCCGGAGCATATGAACGAATTGTTTGGTCTACTAAACGCTGAGCCTAAAATCGCGAGAGTGCTGGTATCTGCCATCCGAAAGGGAGGTCGTCGATGGGATCTGCATTTGGAGAACGGTCTCTCCGTAAAACTGCCGGAACATGATGAGGGGCTTGCGATTCGTCGTCTCGCGCTTCTTGTGGAGAAAGGGAATATTCTGGGTCGCAATATAGAGGGGATTGACTTGAGACAACCGGAAAAAATCGTGGTGATGCCGATTGCCATGAATGAAGAGACATCGGATGGGAAAAACAAAAAGACAAGCATATAATGAAATATGACGGGGAAAAATTATGATGAAAGATAGAAAAAGTATCCTGACGCGGAGACCGGAAGCAGTTTTGCGGAAAAAAGCGTCCGAAGCGGGAGGTGGAAAAAAGATCATCGCTGCGCTGGATGTCGGATCAAGCAAGATATGCTGTTTTATCGCCGAGGTGAAGAATCACGGCACTATTGATATTATCGGAATCGGTCATCAGGCATCGAGAGGGGTCAAAGCTGGCTCGATCATTGATTTGCGTGCCGCAGAAACGGCAGTTTCCCATGCGGTTGAATCCGCCGAAATGATGGCTGTGGATTATTTGCAAAACCAGCCGATAAAATCTGTTATGGTCAATATTCCCGGCACGCATGCGGCGGCGCATCAGTTGTCTGTGGATGTCAAGATCGCTGGTCATGAAGTTTCTTACAGGGATGTTCGTGGTGCTCTGGCTAACAGTCGCAGCGTTGTGGCGCAGGGTAAGGATGAATTGGTTCATATTATTCCAGCCGGATACACACTGGACAAAACGAGGGGTATTCAGGACCCTTGCGGTATGATTGGGCAGAATCTCGGCGTTAATATTACGGCTGTGACATGTCTTTCCTCTTCTCTCCGTCACCTTTCTGCGATAGTCGGACAGAACCATTTGGAACTTGACGGCTTTTGCAGCGCGTCTTATGCGTCTGGGCTGGCATCGCTTTCCGAGGATGAAATGCAGCTTGGCTGTACGGTTATTGATATGGGTGGTGGTACAACTTCAATCGCCGTTTTCTTTGAAGGCAAGCTGGTTTATACCGCAGCCATTCCTGTTGGGGGGATGCACGTTACAAACGATATTGCACGCGGTCTAACTACATCTGTTGTTGATGCAGAGCGTATCAAGACTCTTTATGGGAGTGCTCGCGCTGCTGGAACTGACGATAGTGATAGCATTGATGTGCCGCCGGTTGGCGAGAATGAGCATTCGCAACCGAATTATGTACCGCGTTCTTTTCTGGCTGGAATCATTCAGCCCCGCATAGAGGAAACCTTTGAGTTGGTGCAGGCGAAGCTTGTTGATAGTGGCATTGGTAGGATCGCTGGACGTCGCGCAGTGCTAACGGGAGGTGCTTCGCAGTTGCAGGGGTTATGTGAGATCGGACAGCTTCTTTTAAACAAGCAAATTCGTTTGGGAATGCCTCAGCGTGTTAAAGGAATTGCTGAGGCAACAGGTGGTCCTGCTTTTTCTACTGCCGCCGGTTTGCTGATTTACGCTGCTGAACATGCCGATGAAATTCCTGTCACGCATTCGGGACATGCTTTTAGCCTT
>JAGLRU010000262.1 GCA_023136145.1 Alphaproteobacteria bacterium | reverse complement strand
GGTTCAAATCCTATCCCCGCAACCATCTTCTCCTGCACCTTGTCTTCATCACAGTCAACCTCTGAAAGTATCAGGGTTTCTGCCTGTTTGAAGAGAAGTTCTTTATCCTCTGATGATGCTTTTTTCTCTGCTGAAACACTAAGAATGCCAGCTAAATCACCATAAAGGTCAACTACTAATTTTTCACCATCTTTATCAGGCGTAAGCGTAATCTTATCAATGAGAGAGCGAAGAATCTCCGCTGCTTCCATGCGCCGATCACTGGAATTCAAAGAAACAATCAGGTTTTGTACTTCCTGTTTATACTTCACTGCAAGATTCGGATGCAAAATTACTTTTTCTTCTTCAGTATTCTCCAGAATGACTTTTAGCTCTTTCTGCCTTGCCTCGTTGGCATGCATCTTCTGCTTAAGTGATTCATTCGCATATCCGTCACAAATAGCCTGAATCATCTTATCTTCGTCTTTTATGAGCTTCTGAAGCTCTTTTTCATGACTATGGCGTTTAGCATTATGATTTTTCCGTAGCTCATTCATACGGTTCATATAACCTTCACAGAAGCTCTTACATAGCTCTTTGTCCATAAGATGATTCTGGAGAGCGTTTAGGATAGATGCTTCCAAATCATCCTGCCGAATGGTTTTACGGTTATCACAAGTGCCCTTGCTACGAGCATTAGAGCAGCCATAGTGATATTTAGAAACTTTGCTATAACCACCTCCACAACATCCACATTTCAGTAGGAATGAAAATAAATTAGGAGGACGACGTAATTCGTGCATTGGTCTGTTTTGTTTTGTAATGGCACCTTGCTTTTCTTTCACCTGATCCCATAGCTCTTGATCAACGATTCGCATTTCCGGCACATCTTTTCTGATCCATTCCTCTTCAGGATTAAGGCGTGATACACGCTTACCAGTATCGGGGTTTTTGATATAACGCAGTTTATTCCAAACAAGCTGACCTATATAAAGTTCATTATTGAGAATACCTGTGCCACGTTGACGATTGCCATAGATGGTAGTGTATCCCCACGCTTTACCGGAAGGGCATGGAATGCCTTCTTTATTCATATTTACTGCAATTTTTTTAGGAGAATATCCTTTGAGATAATCTTTAAAGATACGTTGAACTACTTTGGCATGTTCTGAGTTGATCTCCCGTTCTCCATGAACAGGCTCACCGTTGCCATCAAACTTACGCACCACATTATAGCCATATGTTAGACCACCGCCAGATTTGCCTTTTTCAATGCGACCCCGTAATCCACGGCGCGTCTTATCGGCTAAATCTTTTAGGAACATTGCATTCATTGTGCCTTTCAAACCAATGTGCAAATTACTAATTTCACCTTCAGAAAGCGTAATAATCTTGATACCTGCAAACTCCATACGTTTATAAATAGCTGCAATATCTTCCTGATCACGAGAAAGGCGATCCAGTGCCTCAGCAATTAACACATCAAATTTACCCGCAAGACCATCCTGAATAAGTTGCTGAATTCCCGGACGTAACAACGTGCTTGCGCCACTAATCCCATGATCGGTGTAACAATTTTGAACTTCCCAATTCTTTGATCGGACAAGTTCCTCACATATTCTTATTTGATCTTCAATGGATGCTGCGCTTTGCATATCTGTGCTGTAGCGCGCATATATCGCGACTTTATTCATGGAGGCTTTCCTCTTTAATCAATTTATTGCTAGGCATTATTTGCTTATCATAATCTATATCAGCGGCAGCTTCACCTAAAAATTTCATTAATTGCACAATTGCCGGATGTGGAGAGGATAAATCCTGTTGCATAGAGGCATGGAGTCTTAATTCTATTTTGATTTTATTAGACAAAACTCTTTCCTTTCACACAATTCAGCCTAGTAAAAAGCTATGGTTGAATATCATCAACCATCACTTTAATCCTTTAACGTTACATGAATGGGAAAGTCAGAAATTATAGGACAATTTAAAATGAAGCCTAAATTATTTCAGAAAAATTCCATAATCGTACAATGTATACTCAGTATAGCGCTTAAAAATTTAACAGTGAGTAAAAATAACCTTGCTTTTTAGGAAAAATTTAAAGAAATAAAGAGGATGAATCAAAGAGTTATAGCTAATTGTGAATGTAAATCCTAGCGATAAAATCTACCATGCAAAAGTGACTGAATCACCTTGTATAGGTTTTTGCTGTAATATTTTTAGGGGCATATAATGCTTAAATTTTGGATTTTCTTTTTCTGCTTCAATTTCTTCAAGACTAATAATACGTGATTTTTCTTTTTCTTTATCAAATAAAGATTCATCCCCAATTTTCTCCATAACAATTCTGGAATTAAAAATTCCAAAATTATGAGAGGAACCAAAAATAACCCCCTCAAGATGTTTAATTTTTTCCCGGGTATTTTTTTATGAAATACAATAACTTTTAAATCTTCTCGTTCTTTTCTTTTTGTTTGTGACGAGATTATATAAATTTTGTTACTTTTACGTATCATATAGCCACTATACTTTTCTTCATAGTGTCCTAATCCATATGTTCCACTATATTTTTGATATTCTTCAACGATTACGCAATTTTGATCATGAACATAAACTTTCATATAACCAATGACAATTCCAGCAAAATTGTTAGGGAGAAGATAAGAGCCAGTATAAAATTTATATGTTCCCAATACATTATTTAAAAGAAAATTTTGATTAGCATTTTTTATTTCTAGTTCTTTGATTAAAGAAAAATACAAAGGATGCTTAATATCATTTACAAGCTTAGAGTTTATACTGCCAAAGATTATTTCATCACAGTAATCACTTAATTTTTGTAAACTTTCTTTTCTGTTTTTTCCTTTCAAACAAACATCATCGTTCATGAATTTAGACAGTGTGCTATCAGTATGACCCCATCCTGATTCTTTTGATATTTTTTTCCCTGTTTTATCATGGTTGCTTTTAAGTATGCTGATTTTTTCCCTAATTAGATCATCTTTTCTATCTGTTTCTGACTTAATTTTTTTATTAGCAAGGCATGTTTCTTTATGATTTTCAGTCATACTTTCTTCCTTATTTTTAATAAACAACAAACTTTACCATACAACTATAAATGGTGTTTTATTAAAATAAAAATGCTAGAAATTTTCTCTATGGTAAATTTTCCAGATTTTCTAAGCGCGAATTGATTATCCTTTTCAAGGAGAATACCTTAAATCTTAACAAAAAACTTTAATAAACTATTAATAAAAAAATTGAAAAACAGGAGTAGATGGAACATGAAAAGACAAATCGATTTTAATCAATTTCAATCACTAACTGTAATTCCATTGTCACATGATTGGCAATTAAAATGCCCAATATATCAGAAAAGATTGCGCATGTTTATGTTACAACACCCAATGTCACGCCAAGACCGCAAAGATTGGATGATTAATACTTTTAGAGATAATCCAGAGGTTTTATACATGATGGAAGCACCGTATTTTGATGCAATCATTCGTGATGATAGCGGAAAGACAATCGAAAACTTTCTATATGGCACTGATTCTAAAAAACCTGAATTCATGCGTTGGGCAGATGCCATAATGAAGTTATTACATCCTGAGCTTGTCTTATTTGCTCAAGAGCATGAAGTAAAATTCTTATTACCAGATGATAAAAATATTATTTTTCATTAAATTGTTTTCTAAACGCTGGAGATATAAAATCTCCAGCGTTTTTTCTAATAACACTATGACTTACTTTTCTCAAAGAAGACAATAATTGGACAATTACTCGCATAACTTGTCACCGTGCCCCGCACCCCCAGATAATCACAGCTAATATAAAAACGTTCTTGCCCTATCTGCTGATATTCATATTGCCAGCGTATATGCGGCGTTTTTGGTAAGAAGAATATGCCAATAATTAGTAAGATCGGCAAAAAAGGCAGTACTGTTTCTAAAAGTTTTAATGCTATCCAACCGATAAGCGCAAAAATTTTGCAAAACGGTAATGATTTTACTGATTTTTGATAAAATATAATACGAGGTTTTTTCATGATTTAATGCCGAATTTTAAGTTTAGTTTTTCCTTTAAATTTCTTGCCTTGCAATGGATTAATGGCAGCCCATTTTTTATATGGCATAATTTCAGCATAAGTGAGCGGGTTCACGATAATGGGAAATAAGCTTCCTATCAGTAAGATTCCATGACCGCAACGGCGCACTTCATCAGGCATATATAAAGGGCGATGTTGATCATTGACTGAGCATTGCATTGGATCGCTCAGTGTTTTCCCAAAGTTAAAATTTTCACCTTTGATTGTGGTATTTCCTAATTCCTTAGAAAGCCATTCAGCGGTACTTCCTGATGCACCCATAATGAGCTTTACGCCTGTTTGAGAGAGCATCGTTTCTTTGGCTTCTCTGCCGTAGATACGCTCATACTCTGCAATCTCTTGAAATACAAAAATGATTTTAAGTCCAAATTCACGAAATCCGGTTAATGCCTCAGAAATACCATATAGCTTGAAGCCGGTGCATTCATCCAACATGAACAAAATACGCTTGTTATTCCCACAGCTTTTTAACTCTTCAATGGCTGCCCATATAATGAGTCCAAGATATTGTTTGTTATCTTCATTGATGTAGACAGTAATATTTTCTTCTTTTAGCTCTTTGAAACTAAAACTGGAGGAAGACA
>JAGLRU010000261.1 GCA_023136145.1 Alphaproteobacteria bacterium | reverse complement strand
CCTGATGGAAACAAGGTTGTTATGAGCTTGATTAAAAACGGTAACAGCGATATTTACACCATGGATCTGCGCAACAAGAGTGTTAAGCGTTTGACCCGTACCAATTCGATTAGCACAAGCCCGTCTTATTCCCCAGACGGCAAGTCCATCGTATTTGAATCGGATCGCAGTGGGTCGCAGCAGCTCTATGTTATGAATTCGGACGGAAGTGGCGCACATCGTATTACTTTTGGCAAAGGTAGATATGCAGGGCCTGTCTGGTCACCGAGGGGAGACTTGATCGCTTTTACCCGGATGTATAGGGGGCAGTTCTTTATCGGTGTTATCCATCCCGATGGTCGGGGCGAGCGTTTGATAACAAAGTCTTTCCACGTCGAAGGCCCCACTTGGGCACCAAATGGCCGCGTTCTTAGTTACTTTAAAGAAATTCCGACAGGTGTGCGTAAAACTGGTCGTTCGGCGCGACTTTATACCATTGACCTAACCGGCTTCAATGAAACCAGAGTCCACACCCCACTAGATGGATCCGATCCCGCGTGGTCTCCGTTAAATCCTTGATGGGAAAGGGTAGAGTAACGCCTTTATCTTCTGGCGCAACCAATAGTGGCTTTTTATCCGATTAAGATAACTTCATAGTAGTTGGTTGTGTACTACCGCTACTATTACCGAGCCGCACCGAACACCTACCATCCTGAGAGCAAAATTTATTATTGCTAGTGCCGTCACCAGAGAAGCGTTTGAAGTCCGCATAAACATCGTCATGTCCGGCTCCCCAATAGTCACTGCAGGGACCTGTTTTTGTATTAAAATTAACTTTATCTTTACCTTCTTTCACAAGGATGTTGAATATCTTTTCCAAATCCTCTCTTTCCATTAGTCGAGCAGTAATATTTCCTTTTTCTTGTCGTTCTTTTACAAGAGCTTGTGCATCAGAATACGACATAACTCCTTCATCTTCTGGTGCAATCCATAGCGATGGTTTCACATAAATCCAGCCTTCTTCTGACCTATCACCGACTTTAGGATGATGATTATTATTTTCATTCGACATGACATTATTCCTTTCAAAAGCAGTATTTAAGAACTGCAGGTAACACAGAACTTTGAATGATTTATGGACTTAGTATAATTGATTTTTTGCAAGCAATTCAACTTGTTTCATTAAAATATAAATATTTGTATTAGTAATATAATTTAAAAGGAGAATTTCGTTCTATTCGTACATTTATAATAGTAACCATCATGCCGGACTCGTTCCGGCGGGGGGCGAGTCGGGGGTGATTCAACCGTGTTGTTGTCATGCCCACGCTACATTAATCTTCATTATGACTCTCTTTTCATCATAAAATGCACGGACGCGTTTTTGGATTTTCGAACAAGTCGGTGGTGACGTAACCGTGTTGTTGTTATTCCGGCGAAGGCCGGAATCTTCTTTATATTGCAGCGAGATTCCGGCCTTCGCCGGAATGACGATGCGGGGAGGGGCAGGGCAAAAATAGCGGTATACATAGAACACGGAATATTTCCATACAAAATTAACCTTAATATATTTCCAAAAATAGATATAGACGTTAAAAATTTTGTTTCGTATAAAAGATTCTCTAGAGCTTTTTTTACCACTATTAACCGTTAACCAAGGAGTTAATTATTATGAAAAACCTTACACTTCTAGCGACAGTTAGTGCTGCCGTATTGATCTTCTCCGCAACCAGCGCATTTGCCAATACTTCGAGTATCACCCAAGTTGGCACTGGTAACTATGCAACCACCAATCAAACCGCTGCAACCAGTAGTAATGCAACCATTAAGCAACTATCGTGGAGCGATAGTAACAATGCAAAAATACTTCAGACTGGTGATACTGACAACGCTACAATCATCCAAAAAGACGGCACGGGTAACGAGGCAAAGGTGATACAGCACAGCGACCATGCCACAGCGACAATCACCCAGAGATACGGCACGGGTAACGAGGCAAAGGTAATACAAGTTGTAGGTTCTTATGGAAGCACAGCGGCAATCACCCAAAACTATGGCGCGAATAACCTGGCAAAGGTGTTCCAATCCGGTTTAAGAAACGATGCAACGATCACTCAGAACTCTGGTCAGGATAACCGGGCAATTGTGGTTCAAACCACCGATGATAATGTGGCCTCCGTCACACAGTCTTATGGTGTGTTGAACCTTGCTATGGTACATCAAACTGTTAATCCCGGCAACATTGCGACTGTGAGCCAATCTTATGGCACTAACAACGTTGCAACTGTTTGGCAGTAATAGCCTTACTTAGATTAAAGGGGGCGTGCTTGGCACAAAGCTAGTACGCCCCTTTCTCCTAAACAAGGAGTTGAAATTATGAAAAAGTTTTCATTTCTCGCAACCGTTAGCGTTCTCGTGTTGACCTCCTCCATCAGCGCATTTGCCGGCAACACTGTATATATCAAGCAAGTTGGGTATTCGAACGCTGCAACTATTAATCAAATTCTTGCAACTGATAGTGATGCAACCATTAAGCAACTGTTAGCTAGCAAGCAGAACAATGCAAATATAACCCAGTCCGGTTCAGATCACAAAGCAACGATCACTCAAAGACGTGGAAGACGAAACAACGCAGAAATAACCCAGTCCGGTTCAACTCAAGAAGCAACGATCATTCAGAACCTTGGAAGATGGAACAACGCAGAAATAACCCAGTCCGATTCATTAAACAAAGCAACGATCACTCAAAGACGTGGAAGACGGAACAACGCAGAAATAATACAGTCCGGTTCATCTAACATGGCAGCGATCATTCAGAACCGTGGCTGGCGGAACGATGCAATTGTGGATCAGTCCGGTTCATTAAATGAAGCAACGATCACTCAAAGACGTGGAAGACGGAACAGTGCTTATGTGAACCAGTCCGGTAATGATAACGAAGCAGCGATCACTCAGACTGGCGGTTGGCAAAACAGTGCAGTTGTGAATCAATCCGGTTCAAATAACGAAGCAGCGATCACTCAGACAGGCTCGAAGAATATTGCGTCAATAACTCAAAACGCCAACGGTAACGCTTATTCTATTGTGCAAAACGGCTATGGTAACGAGGCATACATTAACCCTTAGCCCCATAATTAATAATTTTCACAGGAGGCGTCATGAAAATGATATTTGGAATTATAGTGGGGTTCATTTTTGTAGTCATAGCAGGTGTGGCAATCGCCAATAACAGCATCCCGCAAGTATCTGGCGAGTCGACTACCAATAACGCTGAATCATCGCTTCTGTCCGGCGACA
>JAGLRU010000260.1 GCA_023136145.1 Alphaproteobacteria bacterium | reverse complement strand
TTTGCCGCACACGACCCAGTATTACCTTTCACGCAAGTAACAACCGCAATCGGTCCTTCCAGTAATGTAACAATTTCCGCGATGGATATTTGCTTCGCTTCCCTTGAGAGCTTGTAACCTCCGGCAGCACCACGAACAGAAGAAATTAAATTTTTGTTTGCCAGCTTTTTCAAAATTTTTGCAACAGTTGGCTCTGGCAAGCCCGTCTTCTCGGAAAGATAATGTGCGCTACTGGACGTTCCAACACCTTCTTTCGAAAGCTGACCCATAAGCACGATGGCGTAATCCGTCAATTTTCCAAGTTTAATCATTGATTGCAGAAACTCCTAAATTACAGCTGATGTCTCGTAATAGCACCAATCAGGTGCTTATTGCAAAATATTATCGATAAAACAAAAAATATTTGAGAAAAGCACGGTACTTAAATACCGTACCTTAATGTTCCCAAAAAATAGTGGTCTAAATCTAAGTCCCATGAAAAAACGGGAAAAACATACACTAAGAATTAACAAGTATTTGATTTTAAAAGTCTTTAACTTCTATTCTTACCATCCGTCAAAATCTCTTAACAGATAGGAAACATATGTGATTCAAAGAGTAGACTCACTTCATAATTAGAAGATTAGGTGGTTATCTTGCATAATCTTTGTGTGGGGGGATTGTTTATGAACACATTGGAAGTTTTGTTTGCTCATCCTGGGTTATTTTTCCGCCTTTCCGGCATACGACTTGAAGATTTTGACAAGCTGGTTAAATCTGTACATCCTCTGTGGCTTATAGCCAAGCCAATAATTACTGATAGGCGTGAACAGTTTTATCCAGATAAATAAAGCGTTTTCCGCGTCTTACGTATCTTTCGCGTAGGCGCAGAAACTTTTTTCTTTTCATAGAATCAGCCTGCCAATATCGTGTCATTTTTTTCGGATTATTTTCAATCGACGCAGGGCAAACCAGATGCAGCCCTGCGTCACGCCAAAGTGTCGTGCGCGTTCGGCTTGTGTCCACTGTCACTTGCAAATTACGTGTCAGTTGATCTGAAACTTCCAAGTCGCTGATTTATGATAAACACAAGGCATGAGCTGTTGGCTTAGCATCTCGACTTCCTAAAAAAATGGTGTAGAATCTAACCTAATTTACGATAGGTAAGATCGCATGGAAACAACCGCAACATACAAGATTAGCGGAATGCATTGTGCCTCCTGCGCCGGAACCATCGAAAAGAAACTTGGAAAGATCGACGGCATCAACAAGGTCAGCGTCAATTACGGTACTGAAAGCCTTAATATAACGTTTGACGCGGACAGGCTGAATCTGCAAACGCTCGCGGATAAAATCAAATTGATTGGCTATACGCTCGTCATACCGAAAGAAAATGTATCGTCTTCCGCATCAACCCTGCCAGACATAAAAGCGGAAAAAATAATAGAGGTGAAGGCACTACGGCATAAAACATCGATCTCTATGCCGTTAATTGCCATCAGCGTTTTCATCATGGCATGGGAAGTGCTCAGTGAGATTGGTATTTTTCCGCTGCCAAATGCAGTTTGGAAAGGATTCTTTTACCACCTGATGCCAATAATGGCGACCTATATGCTGTTTGTTATCGGCGTGCCATACCTGAAAGGACTTTATCATTTTCTGCGTCACGGAACGGCTGGTATGGAC
>JAGLRU010000026.1 GCA_023136145.1 Alphaproteobacteria bacterium | reverse complement strand
ACTTAATAATATTCAAGTCAAATTCGGGGAATCTGCGCTGCCTACGCTGGAAGGTAGAGGAACCCTACAAACTTTAGCCGATGCTTTTTCGATTTCCGGGCGGTTTAAAAGCAAGGATAATACTCACAGAACCATTTTCAACTTTCATATTCCCTCAAACAATCTAAAATTGCTATACGCAACAATTCCATGGAAAAGCGGAACACTCACTGTAAAAAACGTATTGATTCCTCTGGAAGGCAATCAGCCGGTAAAGCTGGTTTTACAAGTAAGAAAAGTCTCCATTGGCGCGTTGATGCAGGTATTGACTGGAGAAAGAGTTTCCGCCACAGGTTCCATTTCAGGTGATTTGCCATTAGTGATAGGACGTGATGGAACCGTTTCTTTTGGAAAAGGTAAACTAAAAGCCAACGCTCCCGGAACCATAACCATGCCCACCGATGCCATCCCCGGAGACAATGCACAAATAGCTTTGACGCGTGACATCCTGAAAAACTTTCATTACAAAACTCTTTCAATCTCCATAAGCAGCGGTGCGGACGGCGAAGTCCCCATTCTGGTGGCTCTGGAAGGCAATAACCCCGATATGTATAACGGACGGCCAATAAAAATAAATGTCCGGCTGAGCGGAGATGTGCTAGATTTTGTCAGACAAAATGTTATGTTCCTTACGGATCCAAAATTGATGCTGAAGCAAGGTAGCAAATGAAAAAAACCAGTATATTTCTTCTAACAACATTTTTACTTTCAGCCTGCTCACCAACGGTGAAGTTGCAAGCTCCTGAGAAACCAATCGAGATCAACCTGAATGTCAAGATCGAGCAACACGTCAAAATCTCGATAGATAAAGACGTAAAGCAGGCGATTTCCACAAATAAAGACATCTTTTAACGGAGAATTTTCATGAAACTACGGTTTATAAGTATGATTGTCGCACTAAGCGTGTTGCTGGCGTTCCCTGCATTCGCTCTTGATCTTCATCAGGCTAGAGACGCTGGTATTCTTGGCGAAAAAAACGATGGGTATGTTGCGGTTTTGAAAAAAACACCCGAAGCAGAAGCACTTGCCAAAGATATCAACAAAAAACGCGCACAAGAATACGAGCGCATTTCCAAGCAAAATGACCAGCCCGTCAAGGTCATTTCCAACCTCGCAGCAAAGCAAATTGCTAAGGGGATCAACGCTGGCAACAAATATCAGGACACCAATGGCAACTGGAAAACACGCTAAAATAAAACTTGGTGCTTTTCTTGCATCCCTCGTAATTCTTGTATACGCGATAAAGCCCGGAATATCTTCTTCCATTGATTGCACTGCGGATGTGAAGTCCTGTCCAGACGGCAGCTATGTTTCCCGTCACGGTCCACAGTGTGAGTTTTCTCCATGCCCCAGAGAAAAGATCGAGCTGAATATTAGCAATGACTCATTTGCCGTTCCTGAATTGATTCTATCTGATTAACCAGAAATTTCTGCTCCAACGGACAAATAAGCGAATATATTGCTTTACACCCCTAAACATTTCCTAAATCTTTTCTTCATTGACTTTATACTCAGAAAGAGTATAGTAGTTATGCTCATTTTGAGCATAACAGAATTCAGTATAAACGTGATGTCAATGGAAATCGAAAATGTTTGACACGATTGTTCAGAAGGAAGACCAAAAGCGTGAAGTCCCTCGCGTATTCAACAACGGAAATGGCGAATTAGAATATACCTCCGCCCTCGCTCTGGAAACTGCTGAGCTTTACAACAAGGTCAAGCGTGTAATTACACCTTCCGAATGGAAAGTACATGCTCCGTATATCTCCGAAATCAACCGCCTGAAAAAAGAAAAAGGCGCGATCATCCTCGCGCATAACTATATAACACCTGAAATCTTTCACTGCGTTGCAGATTTTACCGGAGACTCCCTACAACTGGCACAACTAGCCTCCGAGACTGATTCCAAAATCATCGTGCAGGCAGGCGTACATTTTATGGCGGAAACGTCAAAAATTCTTTCTCCTGAAAAAACAATTCTAATTCCAGACCTAAACGCAGGATGCTCGCTCGCAGCATCTATCACTGCTAATGACGTACGGCTGTTGCATAAAAAATATCCAGGCATCCCTATCGTCACATACGTGAACACATCTGCCGAAGTGAAGGCGGAATCGGATATATGCTGCACTTCGTCCAACGCGCTTACAATCGTCGAAAGTCTGGAAAGCGACACTGTACTGATGATTCCAGACCAGTATCTTGCCCGCAATATAGCGAAACAGACAAAAAAGAAAATCCTGACATGGCAAGGAACCTGCGAAGTGCATGAACGCTTCACGCCGGACGATGTCCTTAAGTTACGCAAAAAATGGTCAGGGGTTATCGTTCTAGCGCATCCAGAATGTACGCCGGACGTGGTGACCGAAGCGGATTTTACCGGTTCGACCGGAGCGATGAGCAATTATGTGCAGGACAAGAAGCCAGAAAAAGTTTTGCTGATGACCGAATGCTCAATGTCCGACAATTTGTCAGTAGAAAACCCCGGAGTGGAGTTCGTGCGTCTTTGCAATTCGTGTCCGTACATGAAGTTAATCTCGCTACAAAATATCCTGACCTGCCTACAAACCATGACACATGAAGTGACTATCGATCCGTCTATTGCAGCGCGTGCACGACTGGCAGTGGAAAGAATGCTCGCGGTAAAAAACAAATGACATCGGAAATTGAAGATAGCGCGGAAGTCGTAATTATTGGTGCAGGAGCTGCCGGATTATTTTCTGCGCTAACACTTGCCCCTAAACGCGTCATCGTTCTCAGTAAAGAACCCCTCGGCGGAATTTGTGCTAGCGCATGGGCGCAGGGTGGTATCGCTGCTGCTGTCGGCGAGAAAGATACAATCATCAGTCACGTCTCAGACACAATAAAAGCAGCAGCAGGAACGGCAGACACAGAAGTTGTAGACGTTCTGATCAATGAAGCGCCGCGCTATGTGAAAATTCTAGAAAAATACGGTGTACGGTTTGATCGCGACAATACCGGTACTTTCCGCTTAAGCCGTGAAGCCTGTCATACCTGCCGCCGCGTATTAAGAGCCGCTGCCGGAGACGGTTTTGGTCATGAACTAATGCGTGCACTCACAGAAGCTGTCAAAAAAACACCGTCCATTCTTTTTAAAGAAGGAATCACAGCCGAAAAAATTATCCGGAGCAACGGCACTGACAAAGGATCGGTGCAGGGTGTTCTTGGCCGCCAGACAAAAGAAAACAAACCTATGATTTTCACAGCTCCCGCCGTAATTCTGGCAACCGGGGGCATCGGCAACCTTTATACCGTAACCACCAACCCGCCCAGTGCTATCGGGCGCGGAATCGCCATGGCTGCACGAGCAGGAGCACAATTATCAGATCTTGAGTTTGTGCAATTCCACCCGACCGCATTGGATACAAACGAAAATCCGGCACCTTTGGCAACCGAATCTCTACGCGGCGAAGGGGCACATCTTTTAAACGGTCTTGGCGAAAAGTTTATGCCGAAATATCATAAAATGGCAGAAATGGCACCGCGTGACGTGGTTAGCCGCGCCATTTTTGCACAGCTCCAAAAAAGTCAAAAAGTCTTTCTTGATTGCCGTCATATTGATGTCACACATTTTCCAGCATTTCTGAAAACATGTGCGCGTGCCGGTCTTGATCCAGAACACGATCTTGTGCCGGTAGTTTTGGCAGCACATTATCATATGGGCGGTGTGGCAACAGATTTAAAAGGACGAACATCCGTACCCGGACTCTGGGCTTGCGGTGAAGTCGCCGCGACCGGACTGCACGGTGCCAACCGGATTGCCAGCAATTCACTGATGGAAGTTATTGTCATGGGCGGGCGCGCGGCAGCAGATATACAAAACACCGGAAAGCCCACACCGAAAAAAGTAAAAATCAATATTAAAGCTTTACCAACTCTGCCGCAAACATGTGTCCCACAGCCAGAAGAAAATACTCTTCGCCATATCATGACCGATATGGCAGGAATTGTCCGTCACAAACAGGATATGATTAAAGCCCTTCGCCATATCATAAGCATTGAACAAAAGGCAGAAGGCGTAAATTCCCAACTGGCTGATAGAGCTCTTGTTTCACGTATGATAGTAATTTCAGCTCTGCACCGCACCGAAAGCAGAGGCGGCCATTACCGCGCCGACTATCCGAAGCCTGTAAAGTCATGGCAAAAAAGATCTTTCGTAACATTGAAGGAAATAAATACACTGACATACTGTGCGCTAACACCGAACGCGAAAAAGGGAAATTTTGCTTGATGAATATCGCACCTCTGCCGTACATCATCCTTGAGCCTCTGGTACGTAGGGCACTAGAAGAAGACCTCGGTCGTGCTGGAGACATCACCAGTGCTTCCGTCATTCCGGCAGATGCTCACGCACGCATGGTAATGACTGCAAGTCAAGAAGGTGTAATCGCAGGACTGGATGCGGCTAAAATCGCATTTAAACTGGTCGATCCAGCGTTAACCATCAAATGTTTGAAAACCGATGGTACGGAAGTAAATCCCGAAGATAAAGTGATGAAGGTAGAAGGATGCGCACGCTCCATTCTGACGGCGGAGCGCGTAGCACTGAATTTTGTCGGACATATATCGGGAATTGCAACACTCACTAATAGAATGGTCAAAGCCGTAGGCACTTACAAAACCCATATTTGTTCCACCCGCAAAACGACTCCCGGATTACGTTCAATCGAAAAATATGCGGTCAGAGTCGGTGGCGGGATGAATCACCGTCTGGGGTTAGAAGATGCAATTCTAATAAAGGACAACCATATCGCCATCGCGGGAGACATCAAGACAGTACTACGCCGCGCCAAAGATAGCATAGGGCATATAGTCAAAATTGAAATTGAAGTCGATACGCTGGAACAGCTAAAAGAAGTTCTGGAGGAAGGTGTCGATGTGGTGATGCTTGACAACATGAGCATCGAAGACATGGC
>JAGLRU010000259.1 GCA_023136145.1 Alphaproteobacteria bacterium | reverse complement strand
TGCGGCTCTAACAAAAATTCCTGAACTGGAGGAATGGCAGGATGCTGCTTTTCTCAAACAGCAAAAATGGCCACGCTGGCATGAAGCATTGAAAATGGCGCATCATCCGCAATCTGTTGAAGACCTGTCTCCCGAACATCCGGCGCGTCAAAGACTGGCATATGATGAACTGCTTTCCAATCAGATCACCATCGGACTTGTTCGCCAGAAGCAAAAAAAGAATAAAGGTAGGGGTTTGACCGGGGACGACACCCTTAATCAGAAAGCACTTGAAGCATTGTCCTTTGAGTTGACTGGATCGCAGAAGCTGGCAATCGAGGAAATCAAAGATAACATGCGACAGCCGTCGCGAATGTTGCGACTCTTGCAGGGAGATGTAGGCAGTGGCAAAACGGCGGTGGCTTTTATGGCGTTAATACACGCCATCGGCAGTGGAGGGCAGGGTGTTATCATGGCACCTACGGAAATTCTTGCTCGCCAGCATGAAAGTAATCTTACTGCATATGCAGTAAAAATTGGTCTGAATGTTGTTACTCTAACAGGACGCGATAAGGGCAAGCATCGTGAAAAACTTCTGGAGAAGATCGCGAGCGGCGAGGCACATATTGTCATTGGTACCCATGCGTTGTTTCAGAAGGATGTCGAGTTCAAAAATCTTGCATTGGTTGTTATTGATGAACAGCATCGTTTCGGTGTGCATCAGCGTTTGAAACTCTCGGAAAAGGGGAATATGTGCGATGTGTTGGTGATGACCGCAACGCCGATTCCGCGTACGTTAACGCTGACTGTTTATGGCGATATGGATGTGAGCAGACTTGACGAAAAACCTGCTGGGCGACAGCCTATCGACACGCGTCTTATTTCCAACGAGCGTACGGACGAAGTCATGGAAGCACTTCGTCGCAAAATCAAAACCGGCGCACGCGTTTACTGGGTTTGCCCACTGGTAGAGGAGTCGGAAAAGATTGACCTTGCTGCTGCCGAGGAACGTTATATTCTTATGCAGCAGCATTTTGGCTCACGCGTTGGAATTCTTCATGGACGTATGAAGCCACCCGACAGGGATGCTGTTATGTCCGCTTTTTCAGCAGGAGAACTTGATATTCTTGTCGCTACCACTGTTATCGAGGTTGGCGTGGATGTGAAGGAGGCAACGGTGATGGTGGTTGAGCATGCGGAGCGTTTCGGTCTAGCGCAGCTTCATCAGCTTCGTGGGCGAATTGGGCGAGGCATCGAAAAATCTGTTTGCCTTTTGCTTCATCCTCCGCACGTCAGCGATATTGCCCGCAAGCGTCTGACCACCCTTCGTGACACCGAGGATGGGTTCGTCATTGCTGAAGAAGATTTGAAATTGCGTGGTGCAGGTGAAGTGCTAGGAACTCGCCAGAGCGGATGGCCGGAGTTTCGCCTTGCTAATCCAGAGTTTCATGGCTCACTGATTAAAACCGCCTTTGACGAGGCGCGGCTGATTTTGAATAAAGATCCTCATTTGCTCTCCCCGCGAGGGCTTGCGCTTCGCACTTTGCTTTATTTGTTTGAGCGGGAACAGGCGATCAAATATCTGAGATCAGGATAAAATTCACATCCGCCTTTGCTGGATGACTTGCAGCAGAACATCATGCACTTTAAGGCCTGAACCAAGCACTCTTTCGGTGACGGAGGTCAGACGCAGCTTGATTTGCCGCACATCAACGAGGTTTCCATGCATCAAGGCATGTCCTGTTCCCAGTGCGCCGTAAAGGTCCTGAATATAGGCATCGATCAGCCGTGGCTCATAAGAGGAAAATTTCTCTTTTTGCCCGTAATCTATTTCAAGCGACACTATAAGACTGACCTGCTGAGTTAATCCCTTCGCGGTGATGACAGGAAGGATCATAGGATTGAGTTGAAGATATTCAAACTCTGGATGCGGTGCGTCGGAACCGATCTTTTCAGCTTTCTCAGATGCACAGGCCGGATGTATTAGCATGACGGATCCAGCCAAAACAATTGCGACGAATAGCAGGAAAATAGTTTGTTTTATGTGCCTCGTCAGAATTTCAGAAATCTTATACATCAGTCCATTGTTAACGCACCTCCGTTAACGTTGCGTTAATAAATGGTAAAATTCGGGGTTATTTTATATGAATTAAAACAACACCCACCTTTTAAATGGTGGGTGTTGTTTTAGACTTTGTCTCAGAGAAATTTATTTGTTGCGTCTTGGCATATCGCCGCGTTCACCACGTTCATTACGTTCTCTACGTTCAGCGCGTTCATTACGATCACCACGTTCGCTACGTTCATTACGTTTTTCCATTCTGGCACGGGGTCTTTCTGCATTTGAGAAGCAGGTTCTCATAACTTCTGGATTTTCAGCAGCCTTGATGCATGTCTGTCTTTTTTGCATATCGGCGATACGATTATCCATATTCTTGAGCATTCTGGCTTTACTTTCTTCGAAGTTTATTTCTGGTCTGTCAGAGTCCCCGAGCCGGTAAAAATTGCCCTGATCTGGGGAAGTTGCTGTAGGTGTCGCAGGTGTCACCGGAGTTGCTGGGTCTATTGCCATTGCTGGCGTTGAAACGAAGAGAATGGCAGCAAAAAGAAGCTTTTTCATAATATTTCCTTTCAAAGTTTGATAGCTAAAACAGACAGCTTCTTATGATAGCAGCACAGATCAGGGTTGGTGTATAGGGAGTCAACTAAAAAAAAGCTGGCAATTTCGGCTTTGTTTTTGTTGTTGGAGCTGTGGCATTAGGGATGGCACATGTCAGCTTGAGGAGCTTTTCGAGTACAGCCTTGTAGTCTGGAGCCAGTTCTGTGTCATTTCTACGTGCCTCATGATTGTCATTTTTCAATTGTTGTTCAAGAAAATTAAAGGGAGCCGCAGGTCGGCTCTTTATCCTAAGATCATTTGGCTCCGTGATGTCCATGTATACGGCCACTTGGGTGAGTTTGTTTGCGGCATCTTTATGCCCATCTTTCTTGAGAATATCTGTAGCTTCTTTATAAAAGCCTACCGCAACTTTTTTAAAGTTATCAGCATAATTTCTAGCATAATCTCCAGCATAGCACTCAGTGTGTGTTAATGGATAATGACCGGCAACGGATTTGATTGCAGCGTTCATGAATAGTTGTGCGGCCATCATAGTTGCTTGTGCGGATTGGAGGGAGGCAGGATCACGCTCAGATCCGACAAATTTGAAATCAGGATGATTCCATTCCTTAAAGTCAGGATGCTTTTCAACAATGGCGACAATATCTTCTTTATCAGGTATTGTTTCAACGCTATGATAGCTAAGACACTTTTCAGCTTTCTCGGCAAGCTGGAGCGTACGCTCTGTGGCTTGGGCGATGAGCAGGGTTGTTTTTGTGTCTGTGGAAATTACGTCGAGATCAAGATTATCAATAATTTTTTCCAAATCATCTTTACACAAGCTTGCGCGTGTTTGAGCAACAACCGTTGGATCAATGAATTTTGAATCCATAAAACTATCCCTTCTATTGTAATGTCAAAGTATCCTGACGGTAGTATATTAACGAATTATGGTCAAGGGTATTTTCCATTCAGGCGCGTTACGCTTGCTTCTTTCTGCTCTTCTCCAGACTTTTCGCTTTCTCCCATAAATTCCTGCGCTCTTCGGGGGTGGAAGTTTTAAAATTTTTGCCGATTTGTTTAAGACCCTGTTCCATGTAGCGGAAACGGCGTTCGAAGCGGTTGTTGGTGGTGCGTAGCGCGTCCTCCGCATCAATGCCGTACCAGCGAGCGAAATCGACTAGCATAAACATCAGGTCTCCAAGTTCCGCAGCGACTTTCTCTTTGTCTATTGCCTTTGCTTCGATTTCGTCGCGCAGTTCGCCGACTTCCTCGTTGATCTTGTCGAGAAGCATTGATACGTCCGGCCATTCCCATCCCTCTCTGGAGATGCGACCTTTTAGCTTTGCTGAACGAAGTAGGGCAGGGAGGCCGTGTGATATTTCGTCAAGGATGCTGTTGTGGATGCCTTTTTTCCGTCGTTCTCCTTCCTTGATCTCTTCCCATCGATGGGCGATTTCCTCCGGCGTTTTCAGGGTGTTGGCTTCGTTGCCGAGAATGGTCGGATACCTGCGCTCCAGTTTTTCTACAATCGCTCCTGCAACATCGTCAAAAGTGAATGTCCCGCATTCCTCCGCTATCTGTGCGTGAAAGACGATTTGCAGCAGCATGTCTCCCAGTTCATCCCGCAGGTCGTTTCCGATCTTGTCGCGGTCGATAACATCGGCGGCTTCGTAGGTTTCCTCAATCAGATAGGGAGTGAGGGATTTGTGCGTTTGTGCCTTTGTCCATGCGCAGCCATCAGGATTGGTGCGGAGATATTCCATGATTTCAAGGAGTCGGGGAAGATTCTTCCCTTCCGTGTTTTTCATTCTCCGATTTTTTCCTGCCAGCCTCCTCCGATGGATCTGTAAAGATCGACTGCGGCGACAAGACGATCAAGATTTGCTGAAACAAGATTATCTTTTGCTGCAAATAGGTTGCGCTCGGATTCCAGCAGGGTCATATAATCAATGGCACCTTCCTTAAACATCGTACCAACCATTTTGTAGGCTTTATCTGAAGAGAGAAGTGCTTGCGTATAAGACCCTTGACGCTTGATGGCACTTTTGGTTCCGGTTAGAGCATCCTCCACTTCCTGAAAGGCAATCAATACTGCGTGTCGGTAATTTTCAGCCAGTTCTGTTTTACGTGCTTTGCTTTTTTCAAGACTTGCTTCAAGACTTCCGGCATTGAAAAGCGGAACCGATATTGCCGACGCTATTTGCAGCGCAGACGTTGCCGGACTGGAAAGAGGTGAAACCGCAATGCTTGGAGCAAGGCCGAGGTTGACGGACGGGAAGAATGCTGCTCGTGCAACGCCGATGTTTGCATTGGCAGCTACGAGGTCTGCTTCCGCCTTGCGAATATCTGGACGTCGCTCCAGAAGTGACGATGGCTGTCCCGGAGCTATAATCGGAAGTGTGATATCACCGAGGCTATTTGCTGAGATTCTGAATCCTTGTGGAGACTCGCCCAGAAGAACGGCCAACGCGTGCATAGTTACCGCTCGGCTGTTTTCCAGCGTTGCGATTCCAGCATTTGCATTGGCGATGCCTGTTTTCTGCAACTCGATTTCCAGAGCTGTTCCCAGACCTTCCTTAAAACGTGCCTTGAGAATATTGAGCGTTTTTGTCATGTTTTTTCTGTTGTTTCGGGCGATATGAATCCGACCTTTAAGCGCAAGCACTCTGGCATAAGTTTTGGCGACTTCCGATGATATGACGAGAGCTAGAGCTTCACTGTCATAAACACTGCTTGCCACACCAGCTTGAGCGGCACTTCTTGCTGCTCGGTTTCTTCCGAAAAGGTCGAGATCGTAACTGATATCTACTCCGCCGCTACCAGTTGGAGTGTATGTTGTGGAGCCACCTCCTGTCTTTTGCGTCAAGCCGGAGAGACTGCCTGAAAGTGCCGCTTGCGGGGAAAGCGTGGCTCCTGCGATTTTTGCCGTCGCTCGTGTCTGTTCTACGCGGGCTAGCGCGGCGCGTAGGTTAAGGTTTTGCTTCAGTGCTTTTTCTTCAAGAACCGTTAATTCAGGGCTGTTGAAATTTTTCCACCAGTTCGCCAAATCTGTGGCGGACGTGGCTTTTCCCTCTTGCCAGCGGTCGGGCGTTTTTATTTCGGGGCGGCTGTATTCCGGCATCATCGAGCAAGATGACGTAAACAACACTATTGAAAGGATAAGAATTTTTCTCATTTTTTACTCCGATGCTAAAGCTACGACTGGATCAAGTCTTGCTGCCTTACGTGCTGGAAGATAGCCGAAAATTACTCCGGTTGCAAAGGCACTGGCAAAAGCCAAAAGTGCGGGACCTGCGGAAAAAACAGCCGACATACCAAATGATTCAGCTACCGTGCCAACAGCGAAACCTGCCAATACGCCAAGTACGCCGCCGACCGCGCAGACGACAATAGCTTCAATATTGAATTGTAGCAGGATGTCACGCATTCGGGCACCTGCCGCCATTCGGATACCGATTTCGCGTGTTCGCTCTGTCACGCTGACCAGCATAATATTCATGACTCCAATGCCGCCGACTAGAAGTGAAATCGCGGCGATAGTTCCCAAAAGGACGGTCAGTGTGTTCTGCGTTTCTGTCACTGTGGAGATGATTGACTCCATATTTCGGATGCGAAAATCTTCCGTATTGTGCTGTTCGATAAGAAATGCGGTGATTGCTTTCTGCGTATCGTTGATTTGATCCAGATTTTCCACCCGAATGGTCATGCTGCTTAGGAAGTTCATTCCGAATAGTCGGGCAATGCCGGTTGTTACTGGAATGAAAACGACGTTATCTTGATCTGTTCCGTGAGCAGACGCGCCTTTCGGGGTCATAATCCCAATGATCTCGAAGGGAATATTTTTGATAAGCATATAACTTCCAACGGGGTTTGATCCATCGGGAAAGAGAATATCTTTTACCGTCTTTCCAAGCACTGCCACCGCCGCTCGGGTTTTTATATCGCGGTTGTTAAAGAAAGATCCTTCTGCTACAGGCCAGTCGCGCACAAAGGGCAGACCAGCCCCTACGCTCTGTGCGGAACTTGCATAGTCTATATTGCCGTAGCGCATTGTTGCACGCCCGTTGCGGGCGGGTACGACAACAGCGACATTGTCGATTTCCTCAATGCCCTTTACATCTTCAAGTGTTAACGTGATGGGATCATCAGCACCGCGTATGCCGGGCGCACCGGGGCGAACATATAAGAGATGGGTTCCCATCGCACTGATTTGATCCAGAATTTTTTGCTTGCTGCCGTTTCCGATTGCCAGCATCGCCACAACCGAGGCGACACCTATGATAATACCAAGTAGCGTTAGCGCGGTGCGAAAGATATTTACCCTGAGCGCACGAAAAGCCATGGAAAGAGCTTCATTTGCCATTCTGAGCATGGCGAATGATCCCGGATCATTTAAAGATAAGGAAGGTTCTTTAGTTGCCTTTGTTTCCTTCAGAATGATAGGGGAGCTTTTTGTTATGGTGTCTTCGTGAGTGATTTTACCATCTGCAATATGAACAACACGATTGGCGTTTTCAGCCACTTTTTGGTCATGCGTAATTAGCAGGATAGTGCGTCCGGTGGCGTTGAGTTCTTTCAGGAGCTTTATTACTTCCGCCCCGCTTTTGCTGTCGAGTGCGCCGGTTGGTTCGTCGGCAAGAATGATGGGAGGATCGTTTATTAAGGCACGCGCAATAGCAACGCGCTGCTGCTGTCCGCCGGAAAGTTGCGTGGGGTGGTGATTTATGCGGTCTCCGATTCCCAGATTCTCCAGTAGTTTCTTTGCGCGGGAGAAGCGTTCAGTCTTTTTCGTTCCAGCATAGACTGCCGGAATTTCTACGTTTTCTAGTGCAGTTACGGTTGGCAGAAGATTGTAACGCTGAAAAATAAACCCAAACGTCTCGCGTCGGAGAGCCGCCAGTTCGTCCCGACTTAGTCCTGATACCTCGCGCCCCCTTACGGAGTAACTGCCGGAGGTGGGTTTGTCCAGACAGCCTATCACGTTCATCAATGTTGATTTCCCAGACCCTGATTGACCCATCACCGCCAGAAATTCACCCGGATAAACAGTCAGAGTTATATTATCCAGTGCGCGAATTTCTTGATCGCCGCTTGGAAATATCCGGCTGACTTCTTTTAGTACCAGAACTGGTTCCTGCGAGGTCACAGGCGAGGCATCCTTCTGTATCCGCTGTTGCCCGTTTTAGAGGAGCCTGAGGAGGGTAAGGGGGATAGGATAATCTGCTCGCCCGCAACGAGACCGTCTCGTACCTCCGCCCATGTTCTATTCATTAGACCGACATGGAGCAGCCGATCTTCCGGTGTTCCGTCTTTTCCTGCGATGCTTACGATATATGCCATGCTTTTGTCGCTGTCTGCGTTGGTCTTGCGGTGGATAAGAATCTCGACGGGGATCAGTGGAACGCTTTTAGCTGAACCAATCGTGAAAAATACCTGCGTGCTCATGCCGCTCATCAACTGACGAGCTTTATTGTCGGAGTCAATCAGCACATCATAGAGAACTACATCGCTGACAATCTTCGGTGTTGGTAATATCTGGCGCACTGTTCCCGGCCAGCGTCGTTCCATCTGACCAAGCGTGGCGAAGGAAACCGTCATGCCTTCCTTCAGACGCATAATATCTGCTTCGGCCACCTGTGCGCGTACCGTCATAATGTCCAGATTGGAAATTCGGAGGATGGTTGGCGCGGTTTGACTGGCGTTTACTGTCTGACCTTCGCGCATTGGCATATAAACAATCGTTCCAGTCATGGGAGCCTTGATTTTCGTATAGGCAAGATTTGTCGCGTCCGCTTCCAGCGTTGATCTGGACTCTTCAATCTCCGCTTTCAGGGCAATGATTTTCGCCTGTCCAGCCCTGAGCGCGGCTTCACTTTGATCCAGAGTGTTACGGCTTACGGCGTTGGATTTAATCAGTTTTATATTTCGCTCATTTTGACGGCTTATAAGAGCGAGTTGAACTTCCTGCTCGACCATTTGTGCGGCAAGGGTGTTCAGTCGCGCTTTTCCGGCAGCCACACGGGTCTCATAAATACGGGGGTCTATTTCTACCAGCAGATCGTCGGTTTTAACTTCATCACCGATTTCAACATGAATTTTTTCAAGCTGACCAGATACCTGAGTTCCGACATCCACATATTCTTTGGCTTCCAGCCGACCATGTGCTGTCACTTCTTCGCTGATGTCACCAGTAGTTATCGTCACGAGCCGGACAGTTTCTTTTTTTGCGGTCTGCATGATTTCGCTGTCATAAGACTTCCGTCCGAAGACCAAAGCCAGAGATATTATACTCAGGATTAGAATTATCTTGAACATTTACTTAAATCTCCTTGATTTTAATCCAGAATGTACCAATTTGTGGAGCGAGGCAATGTTAATATTTATTGCCATACAAATCGTCACCCTCGCCTTGCGTTGGGGGTCTGGAAGCGTGTTCACGCGTCTTATGACTCATATGATGGTAGAACTGCCTATCGGATGCCCGCGCGGGGGCGTGCATGATGGTGGTTTTGAATGTTCCAAATGAGTCTGGAGCCTAGATATTTTGTATAATTAAGAAAATCAACGCTTAGCCGTAAATGCAAATTTTTCTGTTGATTGGAAGGAGGTATTTCACCACCTTAAAGACACTTTTGCTGGCGTTTCTGCGAAAGCGGCATAAAACAGTCTTGCGAACTGATTTTGGTGTAATAATATGCAGGTATGAAAAAAAGCAGAATACTTTTGCCAAAAGAGGGCTTGCTGGCTAAATATGATCGGCCTGTGCCACGTTATACAAGCTATCCAACCGCGCCGCACTTTCGGCATCCTGCCAGCCAGTCAGCATTTCGTAAGCTGTTGAGGGAGATTCCGGAAGATCAGAGCATTTCACTTTATATCCATATTCCTTTCTGTCGGCATTTGTGCCTTTATTGTGGCTGTCATACCAGAATTCTCAATAATGAAGCACCTATACGTGAATATCTTGAGACGGTATGTCAGGAAATCTCTTTAACTTCTGCCGCAATCGGTAGGCGTCAAAAGGTGTCACATATTCATTTTGGTGGTGGAACGCCTAATTTCGCTCTTACCGATGATCTAGATGATTTGCTGGAGGTGATTGGTCAGAAGTTCTCACTTTCCGACAGCCTAGTTATTGCTATGGAGATGGATCCGCGAATCTTGACTCGAAGGAAGGTGCGGAAACTTGTGAAGTTGGGGGTCAATAGGGTTAGTCTTGGAGTACAGGATTTCCAGCCGGACGTTCAGAAAGCTGTTGACCGTATTCAGCCTTATGAGCATGTGAGGGATTGCGTTTGTTGGTTCCGCGAGAAGGGCGTTGATAGCATTAACTTTGATATGATTTATGGTTTGCCGTTTCAGACCCCTGAGAAGATCAGTGATAATATTAGAAAGCTCGTAGAGATGCGTCCAGAACGCATTGCTTTTTTCGGTTATGCGCATGTGCCTTGGTTTAAAGAACATCAGAAGAGATTGGAGGTTTATACACTGCCGGATGCTGCTGCACGTTTTGATATGTCGGAAACAGCGCGGCACGATCTTATGGAGGCGGGGTACGTCCCAATCGGTATAGATCATTTTGCGGTGCCGGAGGATGCGCTTGCCGGTGCGCTAAAGGAAAAACGCCTGCGCCGGAATTTTCAGGGGTATACCTCCGATAATGAGGAAGTTCTTATTGCTTTTGGTCAGACCGCCATTTCTGGATACGGAAGTGCCTACGCGCAGAATACATCTTACAGCCGTGAATATCGCGACCGGATCATGGCCAGTGAATTTCCGGTGGTGAAGGTTTGTTTGCTGTCGCCGGAGGATATTTATCGGCGTTCTGTTATTGAAAGCATTATGTGCTATGGCGAGGTTGATTTAATGTCTATTGGTTGCGATGCGCGTCAGTGGGCAGATGGCGTATGGAATTCTGCCCGGCAGCAGCTTGAGTCTTGTGAAAAGGATGGGTTTGTTGAACTGGGGGATATGACGGTGGTGGTGACTCCGGCGGGGAGACCTTTTACGCGGATTGTTGCCAGTATCTTTGACGTTTATTTGCAACAACAGGCTGATCGTGAAACCGGAACGTCGAGACATGCCAGAGCCGTGTGATATAGATGAAATCGCAAGGATCATAAAAGGCCATTAATTCCACTATCTTTCCATGGCGTTTTTGCGCCGGGGAGGGCGACTATAAGGCCGTCTAGTTCATTGGTCATTAAAATCTGGCAGCTTAGGCGGGATGTTTTTTGGATGTCGAAGGCGAGGTCGAGCATGTCTTCCTCATTTTCTTTTATTTCGTCCAGTTTTTCGTACCAGTCGGGATGTACAATGATATGACAAGTGGAGCAGGAGAGGCAGCCACCGCAAGCTCCTTCAATAGCAATGCCGTTTTTCAGGGCGATTTCCATTACAGATAATCCCAGAGGAGCATCTACTTCCAGCTTCGCGCCGTTTTTTTCTATAAAGGTTATTTTCGGCATTTTATTATAAACTCCTTAATTTCGCACTTTAAGAAAAGTTAGCAACCGATTGATTTTATGTAGAAAAACAACTTTTTCCTTGCATTTTTGTTCAATTGTTATATAACTTCTTACTTGGATATTAATTTAAAAACAATCATAAGCAAGCACCAAAGGAGATTGAAACTACATGTCAGAAATCATGATTACTGGATCAGCCGGACGTCTAGAAGGCCGTTATAAGCATAACAAACTTCCGGGCGCGCCGGTGGCTCTTATTCTTCACCCTAATCCGCAGAAAGGGGGAACCATGAATAACAAGGTGTCCTATTCCCTTTTTCAGTCTTTTGTGGAGCAGGGCTTTTCGACGTTGCGATTTAATTTCCGTGGCGTTGGTCGGTCGCAGGGCGAGTTTTCCTATGGCGAAGGAGAATTGAGCGATGCTGCTGCTGCTCTTGACTGGTTGCAAGGGATCAATCCGAACTCCTCTAGCATCTGGATTGGAGGGTTTTCATTTGGCGCGTGGATCGGAATGCAGTTATTGATGCGTCGTCCGGAAATTCATGGATATGTTTCCATTTCTCCTCCTGCAAATGTTTACGACTTTAACTTTCTGGCTCCATGCCCTAACGAAGGTCTAATAATTCAGGGAGATAACGACCAGATCGCGAGTATTGAGTCTGTCAACAGGCTGGTGGATAAGCTGAAAGATCAGCGGGGGCCCAATGGTGTGGATTACCGCGTTATCAGTGGTGCTGGTCATTTCTTCAACAATGAAGGTGAAACAGAGTTGATGCTGAAGCATGTAAATGAATATCTGAATTGTGTGATGTTGGCACGGAAAGCGGCAGCCTGATAGTTGAGAAGGGCTTTATCGTTTGTCAATCAAACTCTATATGTGAAAAAGCCGTCATTCCTGTGTAATGCAGGTATGACGGCTTTTAAATTTCAAGTGTCTGTAAATTATAAAACTACCGGCGCAGACCAAGTGCTTCGATAAGAGCTTCGTAGCGTTTTGGGTCGTTCTTTTTGATGTAGTTGAGGAGGCTGCGGCGGTTGGCGACCATGTTTAGAAGACCTCGGCGGCTGCCCATGTCTTTCTTGTTTGTCTTCATGTGTTCCGTCAGGTTATAGATGCGTTCCGTCAGGATGGCGACTTGCACTTCAGGCGATCCCGTATCTTTCGGGGAAGTCGCGTGTTTTTTGATAAGTTCCTGTTTCTTTTCCGGTTTAATCGACATCGTTCTCTCCTTTGTAAGGTTAGAGGTTAAACAAACGTACCGAACGTAGCTCAATGCCATTCTTTTCGAGAAGGGCGAGGGGCTTGTTATCGCCGATGGCCAATATCACGTCTGTCATCTCATCAATCCCCGCAATATCGAGGCGGTCAATGTCCTGACGGGACAGTAGTTTGATAGTCTGACCTTGCTTTATCCGGCTGATCTCAGAGTCTGTCAGGGCTAGAGCCGGGATGTCGTCCAGCACAGTCTCAACAGGCATCAAATATCGATCAGAATCAACAGAATGCACCATTTCCTCGAATTCGTCCAGTGGAATTGCTTGTTCTTCTGAAAAATTGCCGACGGCCATGCGACGGAGTGCCGAAATATACCCAAAACACCCTAAAATCTGCCCCATATCGCGAGCTATGGAACGAACATAAGTTCCTTTTCCGCATTTGATTTCTAGTTCCGCCGTGTCCTGAGTCGTTTTTAGCAAACGTAGGTCATAGACTGAAACGATGCGGGATTTTAGTTTGACATTTTTTCCGGCGCGGGAAAGGTCATAAGCGCGTGCGCCGTCTACCTTGATTGCGGAGAATTTCGGGGGAGTCTGCTCAATATCCCCGATAAAACGAGGTATAAGTGCGGTGATGTCGCTGTCGGTCGGGCGGTTGATGGACGTGGCGATGACGATGCCCTCGTTGTCGTCAGTATTGCGCTCCTCGCCCCAAGTGATTGTGAAGCGATAAATTTTGTCGGAATCCTGAGCGAACTGGATCGTTTTCGTGGCTTCTCCTAGAGCGATGGGCAGAATGCCGGTCGCGAGTGGATCCAGCGTGCCAGCATGTCCAAGCTTTTGCGCGTTGAGTGCCCGACGCACCCGTCCGATGACTTGATTGGAAGTGATGCCATGAGGCTTGTCGATATTTAGCCAGCCGTGAACTGGGATGCCTTTTTTCTTGCGAGACATTTTTATTTTCCTTTAGCTTTTTCATACTTTAATTTGTCAGTCTTGACTATGATTTTTTTTAAAATCTGGATGAACACTTAAACTTGTAATAGGCTTGGTTGAGAGCAACTTTAAGGTGAGAATTTGTATGACCAGTTCAGTGAACTATATTCCGGAAGTCCGTCAGCAATATGAGGAATTTCCCTATCCAGAACGTAATCCGGTGGATGAGAAAAAGCGACTTCTTCTTTCCTACCTGTCGCGGATGGATGCGGTCAATCACCATTGCTTCAAGGGGAAGCAGGATTTTAGGGATTTCCGTGTGCTGGTTGCGGGGGGAGGAACTGGCGACAATCTTATCGCTTGGGCGGAACAACTGCGGGGAAAGGAAAATTCTAGCGTTGTTTACCTCGATATGAGCGAGACTAGTGCCGGAATTGCAAGAAAGAGAGCAGACATTCGCAAGCTGGATAATATTACATGGATTAATGACAGTCTTCTGAACATCCCTGATCTGAATTTGGGACAGTTTGATTTTATTGAGTGCAATGGTGTGCTGCACCATCTGAAAAACCCTGATGCAGGGCTTAGTGCTTTGGCTTCTGTGTTGAAACCAGAAGGTGGTATGAACCTAATGGTTTATGCTCCATACGGGCGTACCGGAATTTATCAGATGCAGAATCTGATGCGCCTCGTTAACGGCGATGAGGAAAATCCACGGAGAAAAATAAAAAATACGAAAGAAATTCTGAAGACGTTGCCGCAGTATCACTGGTTTAACGCTTCAAAACTTCTGGGACTGGTCGCATACAGCGATGCTGAAAATGATGCTGGAATACATGATTTATTCCTGCACGCACAGGATCGTGCCTTCACCATTCTTGAGGTTCATGACTGGCTTGAGAGATGCGGACTTAAAATGGCGAGTGAGCCTGGTTATTGTTACAATCAGTTGTCGTACATGCCGGAACAGCACATCAAAGACAAGAATCTTTTGACGATGGTTCAGAAATATCCGCTTAAGATACAGCAGGCCATTGGAGAGGCTCTATCCGTAAAACTCACCAAGCATGAATTTTATGCAGTGAATAAAGATGCAGTGGAACCAGTCGCGAAGATTACGGATGTTGATATAGTCCCGTGGGCTGGTATGACGAGCCTTGTTTCATTTGAGCAATTGGCGGCGATGTCTCAGCAGCACAGAGATACTTTCACGCTGACATTTGACAAGCTGCCGTCTCGTCCTATGATCGTTGTGCCGAAGGGGAAATTTGTTGCCGACATCCTGCGAAAAATTGATGGTATTCGCACGGTTGCTGAGATTGTTGAGGACATCAGGAACCATCCGAAATACAACACGCCACCCGGTAAAGAGGAAATTTTGCGAGATTTTGAAGATCTTTTTATGTCTCTCAACAGGGGTCATGCCGTCTATCTAAGGCATAAATCAGTAGAGCCTTTTATATCCGCCAAGGAACTTGGAGACAGGAAGTTGTGAACTATTGCTACTTTTGGCTTTCTTCAAATGCGCGTTGTTCTTGCCGTTTGCGTTCCTCAAAGTCTTTTTGTTCTCTTCTTTGGCGTTCCTCGTAGTTCTTCAGTTCTATTTTTTTGCGGAGCAGCCGCTCACGTTCCTCGTAGTTCTTCAGTTCTCTTTTTTTACGGAGCAGTCGCTTACGTTCTTCAAACGCACGTTGATTGTTTTTCTGGAGCATCGTCGCCTCTTCATCCTGCTTCTTCAGCAGTTCTTTTTGTTCGCGCAGCTTCTCTTCGGCTTCTTCACGATCACTACGGTTCTGTTTTCTGGAAGATTTCTTAGCCGCAGCCATCCCGTACAGTTTCTCGGCTGGAGGAGACTCTTCTTCGCCATCTTCCGACTGTCCACCGCCCATTTCCATTTCTTTTTTTATTTGTTCTTCACGCTCTTGTTGTTGTGCGTGATGAAATCCGAACCCGCCACTTTTGGCCATAACTATCTCCATTGTGTGTGTGTGCCAGTTACATTTTATCATTTAACGACTTAACAGTCTGTTAAAAAATGACTTCTCATTACTCTGACTAATGCGAAGAAGTGGTTTTTTATACCAATTAGCCTTCATCAAATGAGTTTATCCATGGGAACGATGTGATAGACTGGACAATATCCTGTTTATCTGCGTA
>JAGLRU010000258.1 GCA_023136145.1 Alphaproteobacteria bacterium | reverse complement strand
TCGTGTTTTATAAGGGTCACTATATCAGCATCATTTTGCAGGTCGATTATCAGGCGCACCGGTTCTCCAAAGCCGCGTCTTGCCGGTAATTTATCGGCATCGATAGTATAAAACTTTCCGTTGGTGCCGAACACGATAAGCTTGTCAGTCGTTTCGGCGTGTAGGACAAACTTCTCGCTATCACCCTCTTTATAGGTGATCTGTCCGATTTTATCAGATTCCAGATGACCCTTCATTGCGCGAATCCAGCCTTTTTCTGAGCAAATAATAGTGATCGGCTCTTTCTCAATAAAGGCTTCCGCCGGAAGATCGATTCCGACTGGCATTTTTCCGATTTTTGTACGTCGTGCTCCTAGTTTTGTATCAGGGGCAAAAATTTTGCGAATTTCTTTTATCTGTTTTTTAATGGCTGTCATTTGGCGCGTTTTACTGCCGATCAGTTTTTCCAATCCTTCCTTTTCTTTCAGAAGTATCTTGTTCTCTTTCCTGATTTCAATTTCTTCCAGTTTCCGCAGAGAGCGCAGACGCATGTTGAGGATCGCCTCTGCCTGCGTTTCTGTCAGTTTGAATCTTGAGATCAGCTTTGCTTTTGGATCGTCCTCTTCGCGAATAATTTTGATGACTTCATCGAGATTGAGATAGGCAATCAAAAGGCCGGACAAAACCTCCAACCGATGTTCTATATTAACAAGGCGATGGGTGGAGCGACGTACCAGCACTTCCTGACGATGGTTGATAAACGCTTGCAAAACTTCCTTCAGGTTCATCACTCGCGGCACAACACCGCCGTCCAGCACATTCATGTTGAGGGAGAACCGGTTTTCAAGAGATGTCTGCCGGAAGAGATGTTCCATCAGGGGTTCAGGATTGACGCTTTTATTTTTCGGTGTAAGTACAACGCGGATATCCTCCGCTGATTCGTCCGTTACGTCGTTCAAAAATGGGATTTTTTTAGTGATAATTAACTCGGCAATTTTCTCGATAAGGCGAGATTTTAGAACTTGATAGGGAATTTCGGTGACAATGATCTGCCAGTTACCTCCCTTCAACTCTTCCTTATGCCATTTTGAACGCATGCGGAAACTTCCACGACCAGTTTCGTAAGAGTTTACGATGCTCTCCCGTTCTTCGGTGAGGGTACCACCAGTCGGGAAATCAGGGCCTTTGATAAATTTAAGCAAATTCTTGACGCTGGAGTCCGGAGTGTCGATCAGTGTTTGCAGTGCATCGCAAAGCTCGGCCACGTTGTGCGGCGGGATTGAAGTTGCCATTCCAACTGCAATGCCGGAAGAACCGTTTGCCAGCAAATTCGGGAAGTTTGCGGGAAATACTGTCGGTTCCATCATGTCATCGTCATAGGTAGCCCGAAAATCGACCGCTTCTTCGTTGATACCTTCAAGAAGCAGTTGTGACACTTTCGTCAGTCGCGCTTCGGTGTACCGCATCGCTGCAGCGTTGTCCCCGTCGATGTTGCCGAAGTTTCCCTGTCCGTCCACCAACGGATAGCGCACCGAAAAATCCTGCGCGAGACGTACAAGCGCGTCATATACCGACTGGTCTCCATGTGGGTGAAACTTGCCGATTACATCCCCCACGACACGTGCGCATTTTTTTGGCGACGTTTCAGGCTTTAGGGATAACTGCATCATCGCATACAGCACACGGCGATGCACAGGTTTCAGTCCATCGCGCACGTCCGGCAACGACCGGGACATAATAGTGGACAACGCGTAGGACAAATACTTTTCGTTCAGAATTTCCGTGAGTTCACGATCCTGAATATTCATCGAGGCGGTTTTTTTTGTACTTTTCTTGACCATAAGGGTGTTTTAGCGGAAAAAACCATAAATGACAACGCCATAGACTTCTATCACAACATTATAATGACTAAAAGTTACGCCAAAGACTTTACCTCGGCGTTGGAGGGGAAATCTCCACTAAGCGCACTAACCCATTTCTACACCCGATTGCGGGAGGGGGAAAGCAGGGGGAATTTTATGGAATCAATCCTTGTTTTTTTGCTCTTTTGGTGGCGAATTCGAGGACTTCTTTAGCTTTATAGGAACGACCATCATCACCCTTAATCCCGCCATCTTGATAAACAAAGATAGTCATTTCAACGGATTTCGGTGTACTGATATTTGTGTTTATCAAAACGGCATTGTCAAATATATCGTCGAGATCAAATTCAACTTTTGAACCTGGCATATTTTTCAAGAGATTAAGCCCTTCAATCAAACCACTAGCTTTTTCAAAAGCCAGTTTGAGATCGATATCTTTGCTCATTTTATTCTCCATAATAAAATTCACTAAATTAGATATGTGGAAATAGCCAGATTTAAACGCTATGTCAAGTAATTTTTGCTTTATAGCTGTTTCCTTAAAGGAAATCTTGACTTTTAACCTCAAAAAAACATACCGTTCTCAAGCCTTTGTAATTGAGTTTGTTTTAAGGAAGTGCAGTAATGAAATCGGAAGTTCAGGCAGCGGTGAGCGACATTAAGTCCTCGCTGGAACTGCTGAGGAGGCATCTTTGACTGGGATCACGCTCTTCACCGCCTAGCAGAACTGAACTCCCTTGCGGAAGACCCTGCACTCTGGGAAAATCAGGAAAGCGCCCAGAAAATCCTTAAGGAACGTACCAGTCTAGACACCAGAATTTCGTTAGTAAAAACTTTACAGGCTGAACTAGACGATAATTTCGGACTGATCAAGCTAGGCGAGATGGAAGGCGATAAAGACATTGTTGCCGAGGCGGAAAAAAACATCTTCACATTGAAAAGCGAAGTTGCCAGACGCGGCTTGGCCAATCTGTTGTCAGGTGAGCTAGACGCAAACGATGCCTACTTGCAGGTTAACGCCGGAGCAGGCGGGACGGAGGCGTGCGACTGGGCGGGTATGATCTTCCGTATGTATATGCGCTGGGCGGAAGAAAAGGGTTACCGCATTTTCCTGATGGATAAGCAGGACGGGGAAGTGGCTGGAATCAAAAA